>PALU01000017.1 GCA_002706585.1 Rickettsiales bacterium | reverse complement strand
CTCTCCATTTCTTTAACTACCCAGCCAAGAACTGATGCAGCCTTTTTAGCTTCTGTAATAACTGGACATAACAAGTGTGGAATTCCTTCATAAGTTGATAGTTCAAGCATTTTTGGATCTATCAAAATTAATTTGCATTCATCTGGGGGTAAAACATAAAGAAGGGATAACAACATTGCGTTAATTCCTACAGACTTTCCAGAACCAGTAGTTCCTGCAACAAGTAAATGAGGCATTTTTGCTAAATCAACAATTACGGGCTTACCAAAAATATCTTTTCCTAATGCCAGGGGTAGTTTGTTATTAGTTTCTCTAAAGAATTTGCTATCAAGAATTTCTCTAAGATAAACAGTTTCCCTATGTTTATTTGGTATCTCAATTCCTAGAGCATCTCGTCCAACTATAGTAGATATTCTTGTAGAAATTGCGCTCATTGATCTAGCTATATCCTCAGCCAGTCTAATTACGCTTGATGAAAGAGTGCCAGGCGCGGGTGTCAATTCAAAAAGAGTTACAATAGGACCCTGTTTTACATCAGTAATTTCACCACTTATTTTGAAATCATTCAGAACGTTGGCTAATAAATTAGTATTAATTTCCGCATTCTTTTTATTCTCTTCATCAATTCCCTCAATCTTTTCAGGTAATTCTAAAAGCTCAATTGAAGGAAAATCATAATCAGGATTGTTTTTAATTAATGCACTTTTCTTTACTCTGTCTTGTGATGTTTTAAATCTTCTTACAGACTTTTTATTCTCTAAGTTAATTAATTTTAACTTTTTAGAAAATCTAAATACATAAGAAAGGAAAATAAAAAAGTTTAATGTTAAGCTAAAAGTTCTTTTAATAAAAAATCTTAGCTCTAAATATTTTATATTTAAAGTAAACAACAAAAAAATTAATGAAAGAGCTGGTATAGCTAAAAAAAATAAATTGCTATTTTCAAATTCAATCAAAAAGTTTAATAAATATGCTTTAATACCCTTGCCAAGAACACCTCCACTAAAGAAAGAAAAATCTGCCAAATAGTATTCAAATGAGACACATAAAAATATGATGGATAAAGGGAGTGAGCTCATAGCAACCCACGTTAACCTATAGTTAAAAAGTGCTCTAAAGGCCCAAATTATCAGAGCTACGGGAATAAGATATGAAACAACCCCTAAAGATTGAATCATTGGGCCTGATACATATGACCCCAATACCCCCATAAAGTTATTTATTTCGCTAGATAATGAACTAAATTTAAATATTGTCCGGTCATTTTTGTCATAACTGGACAACGCAGCAAATAAGAAAATTCCTGGCAGTATAAAAAGTAGGAAAAAAAATAAATTATATATATTTTCTTTGAATTTATTTAGCATTTGAACAGTTGTTTTTATTATAAATTACAAATGCTAAAGAGATAAGTTTAAATTTAAAAAAGAAGATTAAATAACAAAATTTAAATTTAGCTTGTAAATTATTTAATAAAAAATTATTACTCTAAGTTCCATCTATCCTTTTTAATTATTCAAATTTTATGCACAAGCAAGCAAAACATTATCAAAAAATTCATGACGACTATCAATATCACTATTTTGATTCTTACAGTAAGTTTTATAGAAAAGAATTAATTTTTAAAAATATTATAAATGTCTTAAATAAATCTAATTCGATAATGGAGGTTGGATGTGGAGGTGCAGAAAACTTGAATGAAATATTAAAATTATCTGATAAAATAAAGATTTATCATGGTTTTGATATTTCAGAAAATGCTGTTGAATTATTTAACAAACAAAAATCTAGACATTTTGTGGCTTTCAAGGGTGACTTCACAAATAAAAGACTGAATATCCATAAAAAATATGAATGCCTTCTTTTTTTTGGATCTCTTCATCATATGACTAAAGAATTAAATTTAGCAATGAAAAATTGCAACAAGTTTCTTAAAAAAAATGGTTATTTAATTTTAATTGAGCCAAATTCAGCATTTTTAAACTCAGTAAGAAATCTATGGTATAGACTTAGTGAAAAATTTGATCATGAAAATGAAAGAGCTTTGAGTATTGAAGAAATATCTGCACTTTGTAAAAAAAATAGCTTTGAAAAGTTATCAGTTCAATATGGAGGAAATGTTGGTTTTTTTGTAATTTTTAATTCTATGATTTTAGGAACACCTAGGTGGTTAAAGTATCTTTTATATAAACCACTTACCTTATTTGACTTAATGCTTCAAAAACTAAATTTTAAATACATTTCTGCATTCCATATTTCAATTTGGGTTAAAAAATAAAAAACTTTATACGGCCTTAATTTTTATAGTAAATTAACTTAATGGCTTGGAACCAAAGGTGAAAGATTTGAATTTAAGAAAAACAATAAATTTTGAGAAAATAAATTCTCAAATTATATTCCTTTTCTTTACAATAAGTTCAATTTTGTTATCTATCTTTTTTGAGCCTAAGTTATATCCTGATAGCCAATCATACATAATAATGTCTTCGGCTAGGAGTCCTGGATATCCTTTTTTTATTTTTTTAAATAAGTTTTTATTCGGTGATTTTTTTTTAAAAACTACTATTTTTTTTCAATTTTTATTTTGGTTTTATTCAAGTTATTTTTTAGTAAGTAAAATCTCTAGATTTTTTAACATTAGTCTTTTTAGTTTATTAATATGTCTTTTTATTTTAATTTTACCATCATTACATTTTTCTGATGCGATACTTACAGAAAGTATTTCTTTCTCTTTTTGCTTAATTATTTTGGGTTTATTAATAGACTTAATTTACAGAGCAAATTCAAAAACTCTAATATTAACAATTCTATTTTTTATATTATCTTGTCTATTTAAGCCACAGTTGCTTTTTGTATTTGGATCATTAATCTTTGTGAGTATGTTTCTTGTTTTTACAAAAAAAATTAAACAAGGCCTTTTAGTTACCTTACTTGCATTTTTAAGCTTGGTAGTGATTCTTAATTCTAATAAATTTTATCACCTTTTAAATCACGACAGCTTTCAAATTGATACTAATTTAGGATCTCAACTAATAGCAATGCCAGTTTTTATGACCTCTAAACAAGAAATTGAAAATTTGGATAATAAAAGGAACATCAATTTTTTAATTAATTTACATGAAGAGTTGGATAAGAAAAAAATAAACTTTAATTATGAAAAAAATAAGGAAACTAGCAGACAGTATTGGATAAAAGTTTATTATGAAAATTATGCTAAGTTCGTTGACACTGTAAATTTAAAAGTAAATGACTTTAAAATAATTGAAAATTCTAATAAATTTTTACTCCAATTATCAGTTGATTTAATTCTCCTTAATTTATCAATTGATGCAAAAAAATTCCTTGCTGGATATTTTTATAATTTTTCTATCAATGGTCTATATTCTCTTTATTTAGCATTTACCTTTTTAATTATGACAATTTTTTTTTCAGTATTTTCAATTTATTCAAAGAGTAAAGAAATGATGGTTATTTCTATTTTCTTTGTATCTCATCTATCAAATATCCTAGTAGTATCTACAATTGAACCGGTTATTAACAGGTATAAATTTCTTACAGAGATTCCTTTAATTGTTCTTACTATAATTTTAATTTTAAATCTTGTTTTTTCTAAAACAGAGAGTAATGATTTTTAAAGCAATAAGGTTTANAAAACTACTATATGATCTTAAGTATTAATTTGAGTAATGAAAAAAAATTTTCATCATAATTTGATTGTTTTAGGTGCAGGATTAACAGGCATGGTTTTGGCGCTTAGGCTTGCTGAAGAAAATATTAAAGTTTGTTTAGTTGAAAAAAGGAAATCAAACACAAAAAATCTTGATCGTAGAACAACAGCTGTATCTAAAGGAAGCTCTATAATTCTTAAAAAAATTGGTGTATGGAGNGAAATANAAAAAAATGCNCAAAAAATAGAAAGAATTNTNGTNTCNGANGGCNTTTCAGANCAGAATTTAGAATTTGATCCAAAATCAGAAAACTATGATTCAATGGGTTATATAATTGACAACGGTATTTTTAAAAGAGCACTAGAAAAGTTAATAAAAAAAAATTCTAATATCCTTGTTGAAAGTAATTGTGATGTTGAAAATTTAGACTTGCCATCTAGAATTAATAGAAACAGGGTAATTTTAAAAACAAAAGAAAAAGCATTAAGTTGTGATTTACTTCTGGCTGCAGACGGAAGATTTTCAAAAACAAGGTTTCATGCAGAAGTAAAGTATTTTTATCATGACTATAGACAGTCAGCTTATGTTTTTAATATCAGGCACGAAAAATCACATCAATCGACAGCTTTGGAAAGATTCTTTCCTACAGGTCCACTTGCTATACTTCCAATGAAATCTTCTAAAAATAAACAATCATCCGTAGTTTGGACAGTCGAAAACAGTCATGGTGACCTTTTAAAACTAAGCCCTAAACAATTCTTAGATAAATTTAATAAAAGGTATGACAACTTCTTTGGTGAGATCCAACATATATCAGATCCAATTAAATTTAATCTTAATATCTTCTCATGTTATGAGTTTCACAATAATAAAATTGTTCTAGTAGGTGATGCTTGTCAAGCCATTCACCCTATTGCTGGTCAAGGCTTTAACCTAGGTGTAAGAGATGCTGATATTCTTGCTAAATCGCTATCAGAGGCCAAAGGTTTAGGGCTAGAAATTGAAAACGAATTAGTTTTAAGAAATTATTCAAGAAAGAGAGTTACTGATAAGTTTCTGTTAATTCAAGCAACCCATAATTTAAATAAACTATTTTCTATAAATAGTAGAACCATAGGGTTTATTAGAAACGTAGGTCTAAATCTTTTTAATAGGTCTAGATTCTTAAAAAAACACAGTATGCTATATGCTATGGGTGTGAATAATTTTGAAATTTAATACCCAGATCATAAAGATATTGCCAGCTATAAATACCAGTTGCATGGCCGTCGTCAAAATTTAGTTTAATTGCATAATTTCCAATTTTCTCAATATTATTAATTTTTATATTTAAATATTTTTTTGGATTAGGGTTTTTTGCATGCAGTTTATTTTCTGCCGACGGACTGCAAGCTCTTAGAAATGAGGCATTAATGATCAGATATTTACCATTGTCATATGAAATTTGAAGGTTATTTTTTGCCTCATTTAATTTTATATTTTTTGGGATCATTTAATCTGTTTTAAGGATTGGAACGCCATCTATTACTTTATAAACATTTTTATTATCAATTGTTGATAAAATGTTTTTGTTTTTTTTATAAATAAGTTTCTTTCCAGTTTTTGGGCATACTATTAAATCTAAAAGTCTGGGATCAAATTTTTTCACGCTTTATGAGAGTGAACCTGTACTTATAGATTTATTTTCAATCATACTCATTTGCATAAGTGACATTAAAACATCCATTCTATCTTCAAGTGATTTCGCTTCTAATAAAGCTTGCTTTTCATTAATATCAAATGGGCAACCCATAGATATAGAATTAATTAGTTCCTCATCACTAGATGCTTCAATTGCTTCCCAGTCAGCATTAATTGATTTTTTCTGTAAATATTTTTTTAATATATCTTCAAAAGATAATCGGTTAGTAGAGTTTTGAAAGTTAACCTGCGAAAGGTCATTTTTGTAACTTTCCCATTCAACTTTAGCTCTTCTAAAGCCATTTAATAAAGGAAGCTCATCTTTAACCAGAAAACGACATATCCCCTTTAGGATAATTTCATATCTATTATCATTTGTTTCTGTGAAAGCAGTTATGTAACCTGCACATCCGATACTGTATATAGTAGGGTTTCTTTCTGAATTTTTCAGGGCCTTGACAGTTTTAGGTTGAACCATACCTATAGCTCTTCCATTTGATAGAGCATAATCGAACATATGCAGGTACCTATTTTCAAACAAGTTTAAAGGTAGTTTCGATCTTGGAAGCAATAAAACATTACTTAAGGGAAATATCGGTAATGTTTTAGGTAGATCCGAAACATTTTTATCAAAACTATAAACCATAATTTAATTATGGTCCTTCAATATAGTAATTAAAAGAAATTTTTTAATTATTTACAAAAAATGCTTTGATATTGAATTAAATGATTTATTAAGTATATTAACATATTATCATTTCGCGGGAATAGCTCAGTGGTAGAGCATCACGTTGCCAACGTGAGGGTCGCGAGTTCGAATCTCGTTTCCCGCTCCATAAAGTAAATTTAATTTAATTTTTAAATTTTATTGTGTAATAATAAATTATGGGGTCAGAAACTGTAGTTTGGAAAAAAGATCAAGTCATTTATAATTTCGATGATCAATCGGATTTTGGATACTTACTAAAAGAGGGTGAAGTTGAGATTCAATCGGAGAGTAACATAACCGTGGGTTACATTAATGAAGGCGAGGTTTTTGGTGAACAATCAGTTTTGCTTGGAACAAATAGAACAGTTACAGCTAAGGCTTCAAAAGATTGTGTTGCTATCAAAATACCAAGAGAGAATCTTATAGAGGAATTTTCGAAATCATCTGTTCTTATTAAAGCTATTTTAAGATCAACATACCTTAGGCTAACTAATCTAAATTCTACAAAAAAAACAAATTTAAAAAACCTTTTTGATGGTTAATTAGTTACTTGAAGAAATGTTTCCTGGCAACTAAAAAATACAAAGCAAAATTTATTAAAATAAAAAAAAACACTAAAATCATTAGTTGCTCATGTGAAATTTCTTTTGGATATACAATAGGAACTAAATAATGATTAAGAAAGCTAGAAGAAAATTCGTTTCTGTTAGCTTGAATTAACAACCATCTTTCAAGATATGTTAGAGGGCAGACTGTTCTTGTAAGAACCGCATATAAAGCCCAGCACACTGCTGGTAGATGAAAAAAAATAACAGTTTTTATTTTTAACATCAAAAAACTTCCAAATGTGACAAATAAAATAAAAAGGATGTGAATACAAAAGACTAAATTTGCAGCTAAATCAAACATCAAATTTTTTCAGTAGTTCTAAGGTCATGATATAATTTTCTTACAAAAAATATTTTGGTTTAAAGTTTTTCTAAAAGAATTTTATTGCATTTACATAATAATTATTCTTTTTTCTTGTATTTATATAAATAATTATAGTATTTATATCTTTACAATACAAATTGCACAAAAAAATAAAAATTTAATTAAAAACATTCTCAGGGGTATTAAAAAAGATGAAAAAAGTGAGGAAATCATCATTAAGAAATATTTCATACTTTGATGCTGTTAAAACTTTAAAAGAATTTAGATATAAACCAAGAAAAGGATGGACAAATCAAGAAAAAGAAAGTTTTAAAATTTGTAATTTTAATGTTCTATCAAGAAAAAGACTTAATAAAATCTTAGATTCTATAAAAAGTTTTGGAAAATTAGGGGATAAAAGCCATTATAAATATTCAGAAGAAGATCTTATACTTATAAAAGATTTAATTTTAGAAAGTTTAGATTTTTCATTTAAAAAATTTTCAAAAAAAATTGAGATTATAAGCGAGGATAATTTACAGATTATCCAAGATCGTTTTGAAAGGCTTAATGCAGAGAACCAGAGGCTTAGAGACGAAATTAGAAACTATAAGGATGAGCTAGAAGTTCATAAAAAAACATATGAAGAAAAAGATAAAAAATCGTTAAAAAGAATTTTTAATGAGATTGATGATAACACCGAAAAAAACAGTGAATCAAAAAAACAAAAAAGAAAAATCTTAGCTGATAAAAACAATTTAAAAAATGCTAGTACTAATTGGAAAGATGGGATGACATTAGACGAGATTAAAAATGATTTTCTCAAGGACAATCTTAATTTAGTAAATACAAAAAAAAAAAAAATCAAGTTGTAGTATTTCTATTTTGATTTTTTCTTTTCATACATAGTAGCAAAATCTACTGGTGCAATCATTAAAGGAGGAAACCCTCCTTCTCTTGTACATGAAGCCAATACAGACCTTAAAAAAGGAAACAAAAACTTGGGACATTCTATCATTAATATCTTGTCTAATAATTCACCCTCAGCATTTTCAACAGTAAAAACTCCACAATAAGTTGCTTCTGTGATAAATAGTGATTCATTCTCTACTGTTGTTTCTGCTTTAATTAATAATTCAACTTCATAAATATTATCACCGTGAGATTTTAGTGGCTTAGATTTAACATCTACATCAATTTGAATTTTAGGGTTACCACCAAATTTTCTTAAAGATTCTGGTGCCTTGGGGTTTTCAATGGAAATATCTTTAAGATATTGCGCATTAATTAAAAATTTAACACCTTGAGGGGTAGAATTATTTTTTTTATTTACCATATTTGTATCTTTATTTATATAAACACAATATAATATATGACATGCAAATAGATTACTACAAATTTTATACAAACTGAATATTTGCAGATTTATTAATTATGAATAACATACCGTTTTTTGACATATTGATACTTGCGATGATAGCAGTATTCATTATTAACAGACTCAGAAATACCTTAGGCAAGAAAACAGGTAACGAGAGTGATATAGTTAAAAAATATTCAGTTGACAGGACCTCTTCATTTAAGGAATCAATTCCTGATGAAACAAGTGAAAATAAATCAAGTACACTTCGTAAAAAAGATCTTAACAAGAAATTACATTCAAACCCAAAGATTAACGATGTATTAAAAAGGATTTGTCAGTATAATAATGATTTTACAATAGAAATTTTTATTGAAGGAGCAAAAAAAGCTTTTGAATATATAATTAAATCTTACTCACAGGATAAAATCGATTCATTAAAAAAATTGGTCTCAAAAGACATGCTTGATATTTTTTCTACAGAAATAAAAAATAGGAAAAAAAAAAAGCACTCATTGGATATTACTTTGATTGGTATAGAAAAACCTGAAATTACAAAAGCAGAGATCAATAGCAAAAACCTCATTAAAATAACACTTAAATTTATTACTGAGCAAATTCAAATTACTAGGGACTCCAAAGGTGATATAGTTGAAGGAGACAGCAACCAAATACTGTCTATAACAGAATTTTGGACCTTCTCTAAAAAGATTACAAACAAGGATCCTAACTGGACTCTAGAAGAAATTCAGGAGAACTAAGTTTAAATTTTTTCTTAAATTTTTTCTTGTTATAGTCTTTTTTTTTACCCCGTTAAAATCTGAGCCTTATAAAAATATAGATCAATTTAGAAATTTCGATGAAACATACCTAAAAACTTTTTTTAAGAAATTTCAGGAATTATGTAAGGCTAATGTTCTTTATAGTAAAATTCAAAATCACTCATCATATCCTTTCTTCGGCTCAATTGAGGACTGGACTAATGTTTGTAAAAAATCATTAAAAGAATTGTCAAGCAATCAGCAAAAAAATTTCTTAAAGAAAAATTTTCGTTATACTCAGGTAAGTAAAAAGGAGGGGCTTCTCACAGGTTATTACCTTCCAACAATAAATGTTTCTTATGAAAGAAATAAGATTTTTAATATACCGATACTGAAATATAACCCAAAATTTAAAAATATTCCTAGAAAAGAAATTCAAAAAAAATATAAGCCTGACGATGTGTTAATATGGACTGATAATGTTGTTAATTTATTTTTTTTGCAAATACAAGGTTCTGGAATTGGTGTCTTGCCTAATAATCAGGAAATAATGCTGGTCTATGATGGAAATAATAATTTAGAGTATTCATCAATTGGAAAATTAATGATTAAAAAAAACTGGCTAAAAAAAAAGGAGGTTTCACTATTTACAATTAAAGATTGGTTAATAAATAATCCAAAAGAATTAAATAATGTACTAAATTATAATAAGAGATATATCTTTTTTAAGATTGACAGAAAAACGGTTAAAGCCACTGCTAAAGGAGCACTTGGAACAATATTGGAACCCAATGTTTCAATAGCAATAGATAAAAGCTTTTACCCACTTGGTATCCCTTTTTTATTAAACATCAAAGAAGACCAAACTGTACTTCCAGTTTTAGGTGTGGATACCGGAAATGCAATTAAAGGTCCAAACAGAGTTGATCTATTTTTAGGGTCTAATAAAAGTTCAGAAAAAATTGCAGGTAACTTAAAAAAAAAAATATATTTATTTGCATTGATCCCATATATTAAAAATCATGAATGAAGAATGGAACGATTTTTTAAAAGGGGTTAATCCTTTAAAAAAAAGTCATAAAATTAAAAAAAGTTTTCGGATTAAATCCTACGAAGAAAAAGAAAAACTTAGTGATAATTTAAAAAACATCACACAGAATGACGAACTTTTTAATGAGGATTTAAAAAATTATGATCTTGAAAAGAACCTTCAAAAAAAAATTTATAAAGGAAAAATTAAAATAGAAAGAACGTTAGACCTACATGGCTTTTCCTTAATAGAGTCCGAAGATAAAGTTAATGACTTTATAAAATCGTGTTATGAAAAGGATTTTAAATTAGTACTTATTATAACTGGAAAAGGACAAAGGTTANCCGTCGAAGAAGGATGGAGAGGCACAGGGAAATTAAAGGAAAATCTTCCAATTTGGTTAAAAAATCCAATCAACTCAAAAAGAATTGTTTGGTTTGATACTGCCCCAAAAAACAAAGGTGGAGACGGTGCATTTGTAGTGTATTTAAAAAGAAAATCTAAAGGATAAACTTGCTTAGATCAGTATCTTTGTAGATATCTCCTATTTGATCACGAACATACTTATCGTCTATTTCAACTTGTTTTGTTTTTTTTTCTGAGGCAGAAAAACTTATTTCTTCCAAAACTTTTTCTAAGATTGTATGGAGTCTTCTTGCACCAATATTTTCAATTTCTTCATTTACTTTGAAAGCAATAGTTGCAATTTCAGATACAGCTTTATCAGAAAAATTTAACTTGACTCCTTCTGTCGAAATCAATTCTACATATTGTCTGATTAAATTATTTTCAGGTTCTTTTAAAATTTTTATGAAATCATCTTTTGTAAGGGGAGAAAGTTCTACCCTGTTAGGTAATCTTCCCTGAAGTTCTGGTAATAAATCTGATGGTTTTGAAACGTGAAAAGCACCAGATGCTATAAATAATATGTGATCAGTTTTAACTGTTCCATATTTTGTACTTACTGTTGATCCTTCAATAAGAGGTAGAAGGTCTCTCTGTACACCCTCTCTACTAACCTCTCCGGTCCCTTTTGAATTTGCACCACAAATTTTATCAATTTCATCTATAAAAACTATGCCATCTTGTTCAACNTTAATTATTGCTCTTTTCACCAAATTNTCGTTATCNATTAATTTTTCTGATTCTTCTTCTAAAAGAAACTCATATGACTCTTTTACACTTAACTTTCTTTTTTCTTTTTTTTGACCAAANCCTTTACCAAATAGATCACCTATGTTTATCATTCCCATCATTCCCCCAGGCATTCCAGGAATTTCCATCGATTTGAGGGGCATCCCTGACTGAGATGGCAACTCTATTTCAACTTCCTGTTCATCAAGCTCACCATTTCTTAACATCTTCTTAAACTTTTCTTTTGTCTGATTTGTTGAGGATGAACCGACTAAAGCGTCAACAACTCTTTTTTCTGCATTTAGCTCCGCTTTAGCTTTCACTTCATTCTTTAAACTTTCTTTATTGTTGTTTATTGATACTTCGAGCAAATCTCTAATTATTTGTTCNACATCTCTACCTACATAACCAACTTCTGTAAACTTGGTTGCCTCCACTTTTATAAAAGGTGCTTGAGCTAATTTTGCTAATCTCCTAGCAATTTCTGTTTTACCCACTCCTGTTGGACCTATCATTAATATATTTTTTGGTAAGACTTCATCTTTAAGTGAGTCATCAATTTGTTGTCGTCTCCACCTATTCCTTAAAGCTATAGCAACAGCACGCTTAGCAGAATTTTGTCCTACGATAAATCTATCAAGTTCTGAAACTATTTCTCTAGGTGTAAATGATGTCATTTTATTTTTTCTAAAACAATATTGTTGTTTGTGTAAATACATAATTCCGAAGCAATTTCAAGACTTTGTAATGCTATCTTTTCTGCATTTAGTTTTGAAGAATAAAGTGCTCTTGCTGCAGCTAAGGCATAGTTTCCTCCAGACCCTATAGCCATAAGTCCATCTTTGGGTTCAAGAACATCACCATTACCGCTTAAAATTAAACTTGATTCCTTATCCGCTACAAGCATCATTGCTTCCAATCGTCTTAAATATCTATCTGTTCTCCAATCTTTAGCTAATTCCACACACGCTCGTAAAAGATTATTTGATGATTTTTCAAGCTTAGACTCCAGTCTTTCAAAAAGAGAAAAGGCATCTGCAGTTGCCCCTGCAAAACCTGTAATAACTCTACCTCCAGCTATTGATCTAACCTTTCTAGCATTTGATTTTACAACTGTATCCCCAAGTGTTACCTGACCATCTGCGGCAATAATAACTTCATTGTTTTTTCTTACAGAAACTACAGTTGTTCCGTGCCAAGTTTCATGAATGTTTTTTTCAGTCATAAATATTAAATACAGTCACATTGATTAATTAACTATTAATCTATATATTTTAAATCTAATATCCAACAAAATTTACAAAATGCGTAAACATTCAGTCAAAAGAAAAACAAAAGAAACAGACATAGAAGTAAACCTAAATCTCGATGGAAAAGGAAAAAGTAGTATTGATACAGGAATTGGGTTTCTTGATCATATGATAGATCAACTTTCAAAACATAGCTTGTTTGATATAAAGATTCAGGCCAAAGGTGATTTGCACATTGACTATCACCATACTACTGAAGATACAGCATTGGCTCTAGGGGATGCGTTTAACAAATCACTAGGTGACAAAAAGGGGATCCATAGATTTGGCCAGGCACTCTCTGCAATGGATGAAACACTTTCTAGAGTAGTTGTTGATTGTTCAAATAGACCTTATTTAGTCTGGAAGGTAAAGCTGAATAAGCCAAAGTTAGGTGAAATGGACACCGAGTTATTTAAAGAATGGTTTCAGGCGTTTGCGCAAAATGCTGGAATAACTTTACATGTAGAAAATCTTTATGGAGACAATTGTCATCATATAATTGAATCATGCTTTAAAGGACTAGCAAGAGCTCTTAGGCAAGCAGTATTAATAGATAAAAGTAGAGTTGATGAAGTCCCGTCAACAAAAGGGACTTTAGGAGATTCAATGTAAGTGACAAAAACTTTTTGCATATTAAAAAGTAACAAAAGCCCGGTTAACATTGAAATCATTCCAATGGGTTTTTCATGGCTAACCTTTTTTTTTGGTCCCCTATGGGCATTAACATATAAGTTATGGAAAGATTTTATACTTTGGTTCTCTGCACTTTTGTTGATCTTTCTTTTAAGTAAATTTTTTTCGGTTACTCTCTTCTTTTTTTTAATAGTATCATCTTTCTTTTGGGGGTTTTTTGCAAATGACATCTTAATTCAAAATTTAATTAAAAAAAAGTTTCATCCAGTTCGTGTAGTTACAGCATCAAATGAAAAAAATGCTTTACTAACTTTTCTATCAGAAAAATAAAATGTATTTTGTTAGTATAATTGATTATGGTTCTGGTAATTTAAAATCCGTTTTTAATGCTTTCTCAAATATTTTATCAAAAAAAAGTGTGGTTAAGGTAACTTCTTCACACGATGATATAAAAAAATCTTCACATATTGTACTTCCAGGAGTTGGTTCTTTTGAAAGTTGTATAAATGGGTTAAAAAAAAGCAAAATGATTGAATGTATTGAAGACAATGTATTAATTAAAAAAAAACCTTTTTTAGGAATATGTGTTGGGATGCAAATGCTTGCAACAAAAGGTTTTGAGAACGGTAATTTTTCAGGACTTGGATGGATTGATGGTAGTGTGAGAAAAATTGACACAAAAAATTTAAATCTGAAGATTCCTCACATGGGATGGAATGATTTAGAAATAAAAAATAAAAATTCTTTCTTAGAACTTTTTTTAAAAAAAGTTAAACCAAAAAACAGAAAGTTTTGTGCATATTTTGTTCATAGTTATAATTTTAACTTAGAAGAACCCAACAATTTAATTCTTTCAACAAAATATGGTCAAGAAATAACTGCTATGATTGCCAAAAAAAATATAATTGGAACTCAGTTTCACCCAGAAAAAAGTCACACTTTTGGTTTGAAATTTTTAAAAACCTTTGTTGAGTGGAAAGGAAATTAATGGATTTGTATCCCGCAATTGATTTAAAAGATGGAAAATGCATAAGGCTTAAAAAGGGGCTTCTTAGTGACGTGACCAAATATAATGATAACCCTTTAGATCAAGCAAAATATTTCAAAGAAATGGGAGCCAAATGGATTCATATAGTAGATATAGATGGTGCTTTTAGCGGTAAAAATATAAACAAACAAATAATCTTTGATATAAAAAAAAGTGTTAATTGCAGTTTGCAAGTTGGAGGGGGGATTCGAAATCTGAAAACAATTGAAATTTTTTTTAATAATAATATTGACAGACTGGTATTAGGAACGATTGCTTTAAAAAATCAGCAATTTCTGAAAGAAACTTGTAAACTTTTTCCAGGAAAAATAGCTGTCGGAATAGATGCAAAAAAAGGTAAAGTTGCAACTCATGGTTGGTCTAAAACTTCAAATGTATCATTTATAGACTTTGCTAAAAGGCTTGAAGATACCGGAGTATCAGTTGTTATTTTTACCGATATAGATAAAGATGGTGTTATGGAGGGGATGAATTTAATTCAAATAAATGAGTTGATTTCATCTACAAATTTAAAAATAATTTCCTCAGGTGGAGTATCNTCATTAACTGATCTTGAAAAATTAAAACAAATAAATTCAAAAAAGNTGATTGGTGTTATTTCTGGCAGGGCGATTTATGAAAAAAAATTCTCCGTGAGAGAGGCTATCAAATTATTGAAAGATAATTAATGCTTAAACCTAGAATTATACCTTGTCTAGATGTTGATAACGGTCGAGTTGTTAAAGGTATTAATTTTGTAAATTTAGTAGATGCTGGTGATCCAGTTGAACAGGCCAAAATTTATAGTGAAGAAGGTGCTGATGAAATAACTTTCTTAGATATAACTGCAACTCATGAAAAAAGAAATGCAATGATTGATGTAATAACCAAAACTGCCGAAAAATGTTTTGTACCTCTAACTGTGGGAGGAGGAATTAGAAGAATAGATGATATGAAAAACTTTTTAATGGCTGGAGCTGATAAAATATCATTAAATAGCGCGGCTGTAAAAAATCCAAATCTTATTTTAGAAGGAGCAAAATTATTTGGGAACCAATGTATTGTTGTGGCCATAGATGCCAAAAAAAGGATTGGTGGCGGATGGAATGTTTATACTAATGGTGGAAGAATTGATACATCCTTGGACGCCTTAGAATGGGCTAAGAAAGCAGAGAAACTCGGTGCAGGTGAAATTTTATTAACCTCAATGGATAAAGATGGCACTAAAAGCGGGTTTGATCTCGAACTAACAAAATTAGTAGCTGAATCATTGAGAATTCCAGTTGTGGCATCTGGGGGTGTGGGTAAATTGAGTGATTTCCGTGATGGTATAAAAATAGGAAAAGCTTCAGCACTATTAGCGGCTTCAGTTTTTCATTTTAATGAATTAAGCATTAATGAAGTAAAAAATTATTTAAAATCAAATGGTATTAATGTAAGAATATAACTGGGTAGATTAAATGACAAAAGAAAATGATATTATCAAAGAACTAAGTTCTATAATTAAGAATAGAATAGATACTTTGCCTGACAGCTCTTATGTCTCAAAAATTTCAAAAAAAGGGAAGGTTAAGATTGCAAACAAATTTGGTGAAGAATCTTTTGAGACTGTAGCTGCCTTTCTTTCTGAAGGCGATGAAGAATTAAAAGAAGAAGTGGCTGATCTTGTTTTTCACCTATTAATTTTGCTTGGACATTCAAATGTCGAGTGGAGTGATGTCCTAACCGTTTTAAAAAAAAGAATGAAAAATGATTGATATAACCTCTTATAATGAAAATAACATTTTCGCCAAAATTTTAAAAAAAGAATTGCCTTCTGAAATTATTTATGAAGATGAAAACATTATTGCATTTAAAGATATAAGCCCGCAGGCACCTATTCATGTTTTAGTAATACCAAAAGAAAAGTTTTGCAGTTTTAATGATTTTATTGAAAAAGCTGAGGAATCAAGCATAATTAATTTTATGAAATCGCTTAAAATTGTTACAGAGGTACTAAAGCTTGGCGATGGTTATCGTTTAATTACAAATGTTGGAAAAATTGGCGGTCAGGAAGTCCCCCATTTACATTTTCATATATTANCCGGAAAAAATATAGGCAGGCTTACGGATTAAATTTTTAAATCAATTATTATTGGAACGTGATCCGAAGGTTTGTTTAGTTTTCTAAATTCTTTTAGAATCTGAACTCCCTTCAAATCTTTTGCCATGCTTTCCGAAATCCAAATATGGTCTAGTCTTCTTCCTCTATTATTTTTTGTAAAATCAGGGGACCTGTAACTCCACCAAGTATAAACATTTTCCGGTGGATTTATAAATTCTCTAACACAATCTATCCATTTACTGTTTTTTATGATCTCAATTAATTTTTCTCGTTCTATTTTTGTATGACTAACAACGTTTTCTAAACTCTTATGGGACCACACATCATCTTCCAAAGGAGCAATATTTAAGTCTCCACAAAGAATATTTTTTTTCTCTAGTTTTGCGGACCATTTATCCATTTCATCTAAAAAAGTTAATTTGTGTTTAAATTTATCGTTCAATTTCGGGTCTGGTAAATCTCCACCTGCTGGTACATAAATTGAGTGTATTTGACATGGTCCTAAATTAATTTGTATATGTCTCGCATCTTTTTTACCGCAAAAATTATATGACTGAATCTTTTGGGCTCTTATCTTTGAAAGGATAGCTACTCCATTGTAGGATGGGGTTCCATGAAAGTATGAAAAATAACCAAATTCTAAAAATTTTTTTTCTGGAAAAGAATCATCTATAACTTTTGTTTCTTGCAGACAAACAATATCAGGTGAATATTTTTTTATAAGATTTATAAGATGGTCTATTCTTGTTCTAACAGAATTTACATTCCAAGTTACAATCTTCATTTAGGAATTCATTGATTCAAAGAAATCTCCATTCGTCTTGGAGTTTTTAATTTTCTCTATTAAAAATTCCATTGAATCTGTTACACCCATTGGCATCAAGATTTTTCTTAAAATCCACATTTTTGATAAATCTTCCTTGGTTACAAGTAGTTCTTCTTTTCTGGTTCCAGATTTTGTTACATCAATAGAAGGAAAGACTCTTTTATCAGAAAGTTTTCTATCTAAAATAATTTCTGAGTTTCCTGTGCCTTTAAATTCTTCAAAAATCACCTCATCCATTCTTGACCCTGTGTCCACAAGTGCTGTTCCAATTATAGTCAAGGAACCGCCTTCTTCAATATTTCTTGCAGCACCAAAAAACCTCTTCGGTCTTTGAAGTGCGTTTGCATCAACACCACCAGTTAGAACTTTTCCCGAGCTTGGGACTTGAGTGTTATAAGCCCTTGCAAGTCTTGTTATGGAATCTAATAAAATAACAACATCCCTCTTATGTTCAACAAGACGCTTAGCTTTTGAAATAACCATTTCTGAAACAGCAACATGTCTAACTGCTGGTTCGTCGAATGTTGAAGAAACCACCTCTCCTTTTACAGATCTGATCATATCCGTAACTTCTTCTGGTCTTTCGTCAATTAATAACACAATCAAGTAAACCTCAGGATGATTTGTTGTTATAGAATGAGCTATATTTTGGAGCATAACTGTTTTACCTGTTCTAGGCGGAGCAACTATTAAAGCCCTTTGCCCCTTTCCGAGCGGTGAAATTAAGTCCATAACTCTATGAGTTATGTCTTTAACCATTGGGTTTTCAACTTCCATCTTTAATTTGTTGTCAGGATATAAGGGTGTCAAGTTATCAAAGTTTATACGCTGCTTAGTTTTTTCTACAGATTCAAAGTTGATCTTGTCAATCTTGGTAATGGCAAAATATCTTTCAGAATCTCTAGGCGCTCTCATTTCACCTTCAACTGTATCTCCTGTTCTTAAACTATTTGACTTTATTTGAGATGGAGAAACATAAATATCATCAGGACCAGGCAGATAATTGGCGTCAGATGATCTTAAAAAACCAAAGCCATCTTGGAGTATCTCTAATACTCCCTCTCCAAAAATAGCATCTTTGTTCATAGCCATTTGTTTTAATATGGCAAAGATCATGTCTTGCTTTCTTAATGTTCCTGCGTTTTCAATTTTCAGGTCTTCAGCAATTTTTAACAATTCTGATGGGTTTTTAGATTTTAGGTCTTTTAAATGCATAACTTTTTAGGGAAAAGAGGAGATTATTTTATAATTTATCTACATAGTTTTGTCAAACGAATGGTTTAAAAACCACCAAAAAAACTATTACCAAAAAAAGTATTGTTGGTACTTCGTTTATAATCCTATAATGACGACTATTTTTTGTATTGGCTTCTTTTTTAAAGTTTTTATTTATCCTTATACAATAGATATGAAAAATTGACATTAAAAGCACGCATAGAAATTTGAGATTTACCCATAAAGAATTATATTCCTCTTGGACAATGACAAGAGACATCCCAAAAATCCATGTGAAAATTAGAGAAGGATTCATAATATATTTAATTAATTTTTCTTCCATTATAATAAAAGTCTTATACTCATTTGTTCCTGTCTTGGAATTAGAATGGTATACAAAAAGTCTTGGTAAATAAAAAAGACCAGCCATCCAAGTTGTCATAAAAACAATATGGAAATATTTACAAATTTGGTATATATCTACTTGTTGCACTAGATCTTACTATCTCTTCATACGGAGCCTTAGAGGCTTAAATAACAATTTATTATAAGTTTTTTTTCTACCGTTTAAACTAAATATTTTTTAACCAAGTGTTCAAAGAGAAAAATATGGTCTGGATTGTCATTTAAACAGGGAATCATATCAAATTTCTCCCCTCCACTTTCTTCAAAACTTTCTTTTCCTTGAATTGAAATTTCTTCAAGGGTTTCTACACAATCAGAAGCAAATCCTGGACAAATTACAAGTATTTTTTTTTTTCCTTCTTTCGGCAGTTCTTGCAATGTTTTATCCGTATACGGTTGCAGCCATTCATCTGGACCAAATCTAGATTGAAAAGTCGAAATAATAGGTGTTTTCATATTCAAATTCTCAACTAATAATCTTGTTGTTTTCAAACAATAGCAATGATAAGGGTCTCCTTTTTCAAAATACTTTTTTGGAATTCCATGGTATGAGGCAACTATTAAGTCTGGTTTCCATTTAATTTTTGACATTTTCTTTTTCACACTTTTTGCTAACGCTTTTATGTAGAAAGGGTCCGATTCATAGTGGGGTATTATTTGTAAACTTGGTTGCCACCGTATTTTCATTAATGTTCTATAAACTTCATCGCATACTGTCGCCGTTGTCGCGGCAGCATACTGAGGATATAATGGTAGAATTACTAATCTTTCGCACCCTTGTTTTTGTAGCTTTAGAATTTTACTCTTTATACTTGGGTTTCCATATCTCATAGCATAATCAATTAAAATATTTTTGTTTTTTATCTTTTTTGAAAGCTTTTCTGACTGCTTTATCGTAAAATATCTTAATGGTGACATATTTTCCTTTTTCATCCATATTTCTTTATATGCTTCCGCAGTTTTTGAAGGTCTGAATGTTAAAATAAATAAATTTAAGATTATTTTCCACAATATCGGATTAACTTCTATTACTCTCTGGTCTGATAAAAATTCTTTTAGATATTTTCTAATATCGAGCCAACTAGTTGAATCTGGCGTTCCTAAGTTTATTAATAAAATTCCTATTTTCGAGTGCTGTATTTCAGGATGACTTATTGGTAAATTCATAACTTTTTCTTACTATATCTATTACTTTTTGAACATTTTCTATTGGTGTTTTAGGTAAGATTCCATGTGATAAATTNAATATATGTGTATTGTCTTTGAATCTCTCTAGAATATTTTTAACTTCTTTCTCCAACTTTTGTCCTCCTTGTAAAAGTGTTTGTGGGCAAAGATTTCCTTGTATAGCTATGTTTTTTTTCATACAAAATATTTTTGTTTCTTCTGAGATCTCGTCTACAGATATTACATCACATTTTACATCAAGTAAAAAATTTCTTAGTTTTTCTTTGGATCCTCGAGGAAAAAAAATTTGCGGTATTTCTGGATATTTCTTTTTAATCTCTTCATTTATTTTTCTACTTGGCTGAATAATAAATTGCTCATATTGCTTGTCATTTAGTAATCCTGCCCACGAGTCAAAAATTTGTATAAAATCTGCTCCTGACTCTATTTGCTTAATTAAATATTCTATGGAGATTTCTGTTATTTTTTCAATAAGATAAACGGCTAAAGCTTTTTGGGTATCTAAAAAATCCATTATCTTCTCGTGTTTTTTTGACGTCCCCCTCTCTATCATATAGTTAAGAACCGTAAATGGCCCACCACAAAAACCAATTATTTTTTTCTCTCCCTTTTTTTTTTTAAGAATTTTTAATGTTTCAAAAACAGGTGATAATAGATTCATTGATTCCCGTGTGGAGAAAAAATTATTGATGTTTGTGAAGTCTATTTCACCTAATTTTGGGCCAACATTTTCAATAAACTGAACATCTTGCCCCAAAGCGTAAGGAATGACTAAAATATCTGAAAATAGAATTATAAAGTCAAAATCGAATCTTTTTATTGGTTGTAAAGAGATTTCGCTTGCTATTTGTGGAGAAAAACAAAGATCTAGAAAGGATCTTTTCTTCAACCTTATTTCTCTATACTCAGGTAAATATCTACCTGCTTGTCTCATAAACCATATAGGAGTTTTTCGCTTTTTATTTTTAATTAATTCAGAATACATCTACATCTATATATATATAAGGTTGTTGTTGTTGTTGTAAGCTTAAATACGGTTATAATACTTTGTAACAGATTATTAACAGTTTAATAAAGGAAAAAGTTGGTGATAAGTTGTGAGAGAAACGAAGAAACATCTAGAAATAATGATAACAAAATAGAATAAAAAAAAGAAGAGAAACGAGGATAAAATAGTGGAAACTTTATTAGACTTATAAAGATGTGTGTTAAAAAAGGACAAATTTAATAACTAATAAATAGACAATAGAAAAATGAAAGAATCCACAAAAAATCAACAGTTAGTTCTTGCTTCCTCGAGTGCAACAAGAGCAAAAATAATACGAGAACATTTTAAAAACGTTATTATTAAAGACCACAAGGTTAATGAAGAAAAAATAAAATCAAGTTCTCAGGACCTTTCGGCAGAAGCTTTAGTTGTTTATTTGGCAAAGGAAAAAGCACGTTCTTTACTGAAAGATTATAAAGAGAAAATAATTATTGGGTCAGATCAAATATTAATCTGTAAAAACAAAAGAGTTGATAAAGCTACAAATATAGAAGAAGCAAAAAAGAAACTTTTTTTTATGAGAGGAAATGAACATTTACTGATGAGCTCCATATATGTTTTTAAAAAAGGAAAATTTTTTTTTAAAGAACTAAAAAAGGCAACTTTATATTTCAGAAATATAGAAGACAAAGAGATAGAGGAATACTTAGAAAAAAACCATGAGTCTGCCCTAATGTCCGTTGGTGCGTATAGAATAGAAGAAAATAATGAATATAATTTTGTAAAAATTTTATCTGGCGATTTAGAGACTGTAAAAGGATTTCCTGTAAAAAATTTTATCAATAAATTAAGCGCAAAGAAATGAAGTTACTAGTTATAGGTAATCCAATAAAACATTCTAAATCACCAACGATTCATAATTGTTGGCTCAAAAGACACAAACTTCAGGTTGTTTATGAAAAAAAACTAATAAAAAAAGATGAGTTGTACTCTATTGTCGAACTTGTAAAAAGTAAAAAAATCATAGGTTTTAACGTAACATTACCTTTTAAAGAAAGTATCATTGAACACCTAGACACGCTTCATTCTTCGGCAGAGCAAAGCATGGCAGTAAACACAGTATACTTAGATAAAAAAATAGAATTACCGGAGCTAACACAGATGGTATTGGTTTCATGGAATATTTGATGAAAGATTTAGGAATTAAAATAAAAAATAAAAATTTTTACATTATAGGTGCAGGAGGAGCAGCCCTAGGAATTATCTCTACATTGGTAAAATTTAATCCATCAAAAATAGAAATAATAAACAGGACCAAAAGAAAGGCTATTGAATTAGCAAAAAGGTTTTCCAATTCTAAAGTTACTTTTATTGTAGGAGATTGGGAAAAAATGATGCCAGAAAAGGATAGAGATATAATAATTAATACAACTTCCTTTGGAATGATGGCTGGTGAAAAAATAAATTTAGATAAAAAGAACTTAACAAAAAACACTTTGATTTTTGATATTATTTATGAACCTAGACAAACAGAATTTTTAAAAGATTTTTCTAGAGAAGGATATCAAACCTTTAATGGAATCGGTATGCTTATTAGACAAGCAGCAACCGCTTTTAATTTTTGGTTTGAAAAGAATGAAATTTCTAACCATGATGTAAAAGTCATACAGAAAATCTTAAAATGAGATGTTAAAAATTGCAATAACAGGAAAAATAGCAACCGGCAAAACAACTGTTTCTAAAATTTTAAAAAAAATGGACTACAAAGTTTTTGACTCAGACGTAGAAGTAGCAAACTTATACAAGACTGATTCTATAATAGATCTAGTATTAGGAAAATTTAGCCATAAAATAAGTTCATTACTTTTAGACGATGGGAAGTTGAACATGTCAAATTTAGGTTCCTATGTTTTTAAAAACCCTGAAGAATTAGAAAAACTTGAAAAAATCTTATACCCAAAACTTAAGAAAAAGAAAGATTATTTTTATTTAAAAAATAAAAACGAAAAAGCACTGTTTTACGATATTCCATTGCTTTTTCAGAAGAACTTACAGTCACTTTATACGCAAATTATTTTAACCACAGTAAATAAGGACATTCAAAAAAGAAGAGCTTTACTTAGAAACAATATGAACAACTCAAAACTTGAGAACATTTTAAAAATTCAAGAATATAATGAAAAATTTTTTCAAAAGGATATCTCACTTACTGTAGATACATCAAAAAATATCGAAGAAACAAAGAAAACATTAAAAGATTTTTTAAAAAAACTTAAAATTTAACATCAAAATTTTTTTCGCATTATTCTGATAATTAAAAACAAGAATTCAGAGCTTGCAGAAGTCAAACCGGCAAGAAAATTTTTTTGAATATCAAAAAGTTTCTTAATTACAAAAATAACATTATTTTGGTTCCAACTTCGGACCTGTTCTTGAAATTCCTTTTCAAACTTAAAAAATATTGGTGGTTTAAGCTCTTTTACTGACTGATAAAGTGTTTTTCCTTGAGAAACTTTATTTTTTACGGTTAAGATTTTAAAAAAATGTTCGATTAAAGCATTTATAATTTTCATTTCATTTTTTTCGTATTCAGTAAACTTCTGATATTGAGCAAGAAAATTTTTGTCTCTTCCAGAGACAATATTAAATACAAATAAAGATTCATCGAAGTTGATAGTATTTGGAATTTCTTTAATAAAATTATTAGATAAATTACCTTGAAGTTTTAATAAAACTCTAATTTTCTGTAGTTCATTACGAATTTCTAATCTTTGATTTCCAAAACAGTTTGCAAGTTCATGTATTTTTGAACTTTCTACATCTAAAGAGTCTTTTTTAAATTCTTCTCTAATAAATTCAACTTTTTCTTGAAATGTTTCTTCATAGCAAGGCACAATAATAGCTTCATTTATAGTTTCAAAAGATTTTCTTAAGGCAGAGCTTTTATCAAGTCTCTCGGTTTTAATGATAATTTTAAGATTTTTAAGAGTATTTTGTTTAACAATATCTATCAATTCCTTGTTAGAAAATTTATTTTCAATATTTATAATAATTAAAAAATTGTTACCAAATAAATTATCAGAGTCATAATTTAAAATAATTTCTTTAATACTATTTTTTGAAAAATCTGATGAGGAAAAAAAAATTGGTTTACACATTAGCTTTTTTTTAAAATAAGAAATTATTTTAGATGCACAATATTGAACCTTCCCAAAATTATTTCCGTAAAAAAGGAAAAATTTATTGTCATCTAATTCACTGTATTTTTTTTGGAATAATTCAAATTTTAAAATCATGGTACAATTTTTCTTTTAAAATTAGATGCAAGTAAAATATGTGAAATACTATCCGACAAAGATAAAACTAGTTTCTGAGACGAGTCCTCTTCAGATACAAGGTTACCGTAAGCATTTTCTGATAAATAAAAACTTGATTTTTTTGATATTTCTCCTGACTTCAATAATCCTTTTTTGTCGTATAAGGAATAATTGATCAAATAATTCATTACTATTCCAGAGGTACTTAAGTCTTTGTTAATACCCATACCAGCTTTTTGCTTTTGAACAGAAACGACTAATTTAATGTTTGATGGCTTATTAGATCTGTAGTTTAATTTTTGATTTAAATTTAATTTTAGAAGATTTGTAAGTTTCCCATAATTTTCTTTTGATTTTACAATAACATCTATTTTGTATTTAGATAACTGGTTATCACTGTTATAAACAGGTTTATAAGCACAACTTCCCAAAAAAATAATTACTATAATTAAAAGTCTCATCCTACAAAGTTTAAAATTTTATTGTTTACATAAATAATTCTTTTAAATTCAGTTACATTCAACGATTTATACTTTATGTCTTTTTTAATTATTTCCAACAACTCATCTTTTTCAACACCTTCATTAACAAGTAATATAAATTTTTTTTTGCCATTGATTTGTACAACAATTTTTACGTGACTTGATTGCAAAGATTCTGAATCATAACTTGGCCATGAAATTTCATATAAATTTTTTTTAAACCCAGCATTAAAAGCTAATTCTTGAGCAAAATGAGGCGTTATAATATTAATTAGCCTTAAAAAAATCGACCAAGAATAATTAAACAATGAACTTTTTTTTTCTAATTTTATTAACAAATTAGATAACTCTCTAAGTTTTGCAACGGCATTATTTAGTCTATAATTTTTAATATCTTCAGAATAAGAAAAGATAGTTTTATTCAAAAAGTTATATGATTCTAATTCTGCTTTATTTAGCCTACTATTTTTTCTATTAAAGACCATAGAAAACTCAAATGAATTATTTAAATGCTCAAAAATTTTTTTTAAAAATTTATGGGTTGCTTTTATTCCTTCTTCTGACCATTCTAAATCTCTCTCAGGTGGTGAATCAGAAATCATGAATAACCTGGCAGTATCAGCACCGTATTTTTTTATTATATAATCAGGATCAACAATATTTTTTTTTGATTTGCTCATTTTTTCTGAACGTCCTTTAATTAATTTTTCACCAGACATTGAAAAATACCCATTTTCTTTTTTAATTACATTATCCGGTTCAACCCATTTTTTATCCTTTGTTTGGAAAGTCTCATGACAAACCATTCCTTGAGTTAGTAATTTTTTAAAAGGCTCTATTG
>PALU01000016.1 GCA_002706585.1 Rickettsiales bacterium | reverse complement strand
TAATTTTTTAAATTCAAAATATGAAAAAATACTTGCTAATATGTACCAAATGAATGATTTAAATAATGAACCATCTTGGTGGATTAGGACAGTAGCAACAAAAAACTAAATTAATTTACTCCCATATTAACTATAAAAGATTTTTGCGACTTACCGTATCTAGAATGCTCAAGTAGATTAATATTATTGTTGATCTTTAACCACTCGTAGGTTGCTTTTTGTTGTCCTTTATTTTTCATTCCCTTATATGTGAACCAATCATCAAAGATTATGATTGTGCCATTCTGTAAAAGAGGTGTAATAAAGTTTAATACAGTTCGCGTTGATGAATATAAGTCACAATCTATCATTACGATAGCTGCTTTAGTCAAATTGTTATTTTTTAAAAAATCCTCATTTAAAGACTTTTCATAAAATCCTTCACAAACTATAATTTTCGATAAATCAAGATTATTTAATTTGCATGATTTTATAAAAAATTCTTTTGATGATTTAAATCTGCCTTCATGAAATCTTGGATGTTCAGCATCATCATTTTCTTTTGGTAATCCTTCAAATGAGTCAAAAGCAAAATACCTAATTTCATTTTTGATAATAATTTGTTTAAATTTTTTATCGGCGTTTTTTTTATTTTCGAACGATTGTTCATTAAACTTTTTTGAATTCCACTTTTTTGCTCCTTCACAAGCATCATAGGCTTCTATAAAGCTAGCTCCTTTAAATACACCAAATTCAAGATAATCTCCTTCTATGTTTTCAGAAAAAACAAAATCAGCAGCTAAAAATATTGGTTGAAAATTTTTCTTTAAAACAAAATCTCTGTTTACTATAGGATTTATAATTTTAGATAAAAATTTTAATAGTTTTCTTATGTAAACTTGGATTATATAAGTCATTTAATTTCTATTTTTGGTGTAAAAGATTTAACATATTATGAAAAAAAAACTAAATGTTTCTTTAGTAATACCCTCACACAAAGGAAAAAAAAAATTACCAAAATTAATTAATTCAATCAAAGAAAATACATTTTTACCTAAAGAAATTATTATTTGTGGAACTAATAAAAGTGATATTAATTTAATTAATAAAGAAGATATAAAGTCATTAAATATCATTTTTTTATTATCTAAAATCAAAAATCAAGTTTATCAAAGAAAGAAAGCAATTGATAATGCTAAATATGATTTAATTTTTCAATTAGATGACGATGTTATTTTAGAAAAAAATTATATATTTAATATGAGTAAACACTTTAAACTTGGAAATGAGAAAAAAGTTGTAAGTGCGATTATTTTTACTGATAAAAAAAAACATCAGGGCATACGATGGAATAATGCCTATTATAAAAATTTTTTATTTAGAAAATGTTTATATTTTTTAAATGGATTTCAGAAAATTCGATATATGTCTATTATAAAATCGGGGAGAATCATTCCATTAATGCCTAGAGAATTCTTAAATTATCATAAGATGAAAAATTCTAAAAAATTTTTGAAAAATGTTCAATGGGTATGTAGTTCAAATGCTTATTTAAAAAAATATCGCAAAGAGGCTTTTCTATTTCAAACAAATAATAAAAAGTCTTATTTTGAGGATGTTTTTTTTTCACATAGTTTGTATCAAAAAAAATTTAATCTTTTAATTGATGGATCATGTATAGCTTATCATTCTACAAATGACCCAACAAATTTTTTTAATTATAGAAATACAATATCATCGCAATATAATATAGTTAAATTATTTAAAAAAAATTTATTATTATTTTATTTAGATGTATTTATTTTTTCATTGGTGCATATTTTTATTACTAAAAAATGAAACCTAAAATTTTAATTTCTGGTGCTAACGGGGTAATTATGAAAAGTTTGATTTCAGAACTTAGAAAAAATTTTTATATAATAGGTATTGATATGCAGTCAGATGGTGATGCAAGAAAGTATTGTGATGAATTTTATTCTTCTCCTTTGGGGAATTCTGAAGAATTTATAAGTTTTATAGTTAAATTATCTACAAAAGTTAAATTTATTTTTTTATTTGTCGATGAAGAGATTCTAAACATAAATTCTAATAGAAAAAAAATTAAAAATATTGAAGACAAATTAATATTATCAGAATCAAAAACTTTAAATATTTGTCTCAATAAAAAGAAATTTTCAAATTTTTTTAAAAGTAAAAAAGTGAATGTGCCTTCTTCAAAATTTTCAAATTCAATGGTGGCAAAGCCAATTTATGGTAGAGGAGGCGCTGGTATTATTAAAATTCAAAATAAAAAAGATTTTCATTTTTTCCAAAAGAAAAAAAATTATATTGTTCAAAAATTAATTAATGGAAAAGAATATACTATTGATTGTCTATTTGACTCTAAAGGTAAATTGATTTTTGACTTACCTAGAGAGAGGATCCAAACAAAGGGGGTGAGTATTGTTGGAAAAGTAGTTAGAGATAAAGCTCTTTCTAATTTTTTAAGAAATAAAATAGCAAAATATCTTAATTTTTACGGTCCAATCAATGTACAAATTATAAGAGATACTAGAAATAAAATTTGGCTGATTGAAATTAACCCTAGGCTATCTGGAAGTATAGAATTTTCTATAATGGCAGGTTTTAATCCACTTTTATATTTTAAGAGTAAAAAAACTAAATTTAAAATAAAATATGGAATGATACTAAGAAGATCTTTTAAAATTTCAAGTGAATGAAAATTTCAAACATTAGAGAATTAAAAAAAAAAATTAATTTTTTTGAAACAATTATTTTTGATCTTGATGACACAATATATAGTCAAAAGCATTATGATACACCTGCTTTAAAATTAGTATCAAGATATCTTTCAAAAGAATTAAATATTAATTCTAGTAAAATATTTAACGAACTAAGAAGTTTAAAAAAAATAAAAAGAGGAAAGCACCCCCTATTAGTTTTTGATAAGTACCTTAAAAAAATCAAAATAAAAGAAAAACAAAAAAATAAATTAATTAAAAAATCGGTTAATTTATTTCAGTCTTATAATTGTAAAAATCTGAAAAATGTTCCTTCGTTAAAAAATATAATAAAATATTTTAATAAAAAAAAAAATTTATTTCTTGTGACTAATGGAAATATTTCTAGACAAAAAAGAAAAATTAAATATTTAGGAATAAATTCTTATTTTAAAAAAATTTTTATTTTAGATGGTTTAAGTAAACAAATTAAACCCTCAATCAGAGACGTAAAATATTTAGTTAAATACTTAGCCAGAAGATCGAAAAAAACTGCTGTGTATATTGGTGATAATCAAAAGTCAGATAAAGCTTTTGCCTACAATTTAAAAATAAGTTTTATATATTTTGAATTTGGTGAGTAAAATTAATAAAATTTTACATAAAAATCTTTATTTCCTGTACTTACCTATTCATGGTTTACACTTTTAACCCATACATTAAATTGAATTATTCTCACTTTTTTGAATTTCACCCTAAAATAACAATTTTTCATATAAATACTAAAACTTCTCTCAGATTAATAAATTATAAAATTTGCAATTAAACTTTTCAAATAATTAGCAGTGCATAAGAATTTTTTTTATTAAATTCATTATAAATTTATAATTTAGAAGAAAATTTAGAAAATTATCATATAAACTATTCAAATTCTTACTTATTGGTAGAAATAAATATATTAAATATATATTAATTAAATTAAAATTAATTTATTTAAAAATAGCAATGATCTTTTCGAATAAAGATAAAATATTAGTAATAGTTGCTCATCCAGACGACGATATTTTAGGATGTGGTGGAACTTTACATAAGGCTGTAAAAAAGAAATCTAAAATTAAAGTGATATATTTTGGAGAGGGAGTTTCCTCAAGATTTCCAATAGGAAAGGAACTGTCAAAAGAAAGTCTGAAAGCTAAGAGGACAAGGGAATTAGAGGCAAAAAAAGCTTTAAAAGTTTTAAATATTAAAGATTTTAAATTTGGAAATAGATTCTGTACAAAGTTTGATAAATACCCTCTATCAGATTTTATATCTGAAGCAGAAAAAATAATTAGTAATTTTAAACCAAATATAATTTTTACTCATAGCAATAGAGATTTAAATATTGACCATGGAATTGTTCATAAAGCTGTGATGACTGCATCAAGACCAAAGATGATAAACACTATAAAACAAATTTATAGTTTTGAAGTTCCATGTAGTTCAAACTGGATTTATGAAGATAAGTTTAATCCAAATGTTTACGTTGATATTTCAAAGAGCATAAAAATAAAACAAAAGGCATTTCAGGTATATAAAAATGAGATAAGGCCTTTCCCTTTCCCAAGATCGAAGATTGGAATTGATACACTAGCAAAATTTAGAGGCATGCAATCAGGCCTGAAGTATGCAGAAGCATTTAGATTGGAAAGAGGCAAATTTTTTTAATGGAAAGAATGTGATTTGTATTCATTTCCAAAAAGTTTTGAAAGACCAGTTGAAACAGATGTAATAGATCTGACTATTTTATTTTTGTTTTTAAAGAAATTAACAATCTTATTAATTTTTATTATCTCGTCTTTAGAAAAGAATTTTTCTAATTTACAGTCATTTATCAAATCAAATTTATTATAAAGTAATAAAATTAAAATAAATTTTGACATTTTATTTGAATCAAAATTTTCATTAGCAAATTCTGGGGTTCTTAAATATAATGCGTCAGCAAATATTGCCTGTCCAAATGAATTTTCATTATTTCTTTCCCATCGTTTAATTAGGGGAAAATCTATAAATTCAAATTTTTGATTCTTAATGAAATTATTTATATCTCCAAAAATTGGTTGCTCCTCATACATTTTTTGAAATTCTACCTCTATTTCTATTCCAATTGTTTCTTTAATAGTATTCACAGATCCGTTTAGTGCCTTTAATTCAGCTCCTTGAATGTCAATTTTTATAAAATCTACTTTTCTAAGATTTAAATTGTCTAAATAGTTTGCTTCAATATTTAATTCTTTAACGACCTTAAATCTTGCTGAGTTTTTGAATTTAGATAAAAATTTAAAATTTGGTTTAAAAATTGATGAAACCCCAGGGTTGTGACAAATGTTTAAAGTTGTTTCCTCTTTTTTATCGGAAATTAAATATGGATAAACATTATAACTTAAACAATCTTTGTTTTTATTTTTGAGTTTATCATGTAGATCTTTATTAGGTTCAAAGCCATGATAATTTAAGATTTTTTTAATTTTTTTCCATCTTGGCTGTATGTCATAACTTGAACCAATATCAACAAGTGATATTCCATCTAATTTTGGAAATTCATTTATTTTTTTTATAAAAGTTCTATCATTAAATAGGTCAATATACTTGAAAATATAAAGGAAAAATTTTAATATTTTATTTCTCATATTAGAATATATAACTTATTTATTAAATTAAATGAGTCCAGAAATTCTCACTCTATATTACAATCATTCTGTTACAGATATAGCAATAACTATTATTATATTTTTTTTATCAATATTAACAACCATCTATACTAGAAACATTCTTCAGTTAAATAAAGTTTCTACTTTACTTATTTTTGGTGCGCATAATATTATATTTCCTATCTACATGTTGTATTTGTTGAAATATGGAAGTGATTCATTGACCTATTTTATTTATTTTAATGAATATGATTTTGCAAAAGTTGAAACAGGTCATATTTTTATGAATAAAATAATCATTTTTTTTGATTTTTTAAAATTGAATTTTTACAATATAAATTATTTAGTTTCTATATTTTCTCTCTTTTCTTTTTTTCTATATTTGAAGATAATAGATGATTATAAAATTAGAGACAAAGTTGATTACTATATCTTAGTTTCTTTTATATGTTTACCATCATTACATTTTTGGAATATAGGTTTTAGTAAAGATACTTTAACATTTTTTTCTGTTTCTTTAATAATCTATCAAATGGTAAAATCAAAACCAAATTTATTTATAATATTTATAGTATTATTACTTTTGTATTATGTGCGACCACATATAAGTTTAATTGTATTTGTTTCTGTAATTTTGTATTACTTAATTAATACTAAAAGCAATATTTTAAAATTTATAATTATTATTTTATCTCTTTTTCTTAGTCCACTTTTTTTAAAATCAATTTTTAATTTTACAGACTTAGGAAGTATATTTGCTTTTTTGAATATATTTCAGGACTTATATGTTGAAAAAGAGAAAACAGCATTATATTCAGATACAAATTTTCTTCTTAAAATGTTGTATTATATGTTTATGCCAAATCTTTTTTCATTAAAAGATACAAGTACTATTTATTTATTTGCATCATTAGAAAACACTCTTTTAATATTTTTTTTTATTAAAATATTTTCGCTTAAGACTTTCAACTATAAAAGTTTTAAAATGTACTCTTTTCTTATAGTTTTCTCATTTATTTCACTACCCCTTTTAGCTTATGTAACTTCAAATATTGGAGTAGCAATGAGACAAAAATGGATTTTCTTACCTGTCCTGTTTGTTTTATTTTCTTCGCTTAAGTATAAAAAATTTAAAAATAATTTTTAAATTTTTTAAAATTTATGGATAAATAAAAAACTAATAACAATACAATACTTAATATAAACAGGTATATTTTTCTTTTTGTCTTCTCTTTATTTTTAAAAACTTCTAAATCTAAAGGGGTTATGGTACCAAATAATATTTTTTTATCACCAATACTATTAAATAAGAGTGGGTTTGAAAATAAAGACCTCTCTTGATCGTTTAATTGTGAAAAATAAAATTCTTCAATCATTTCATTCACATATGCGGCTCGTTTCAATACATCACTATATGTTTTCTCACAATCTTTTTTTGTATTTCCTCTAAAAACTAAATTGTATCCATGAAGAGATACATTTTTAAAATTTTTTATTTCTAGATTGTTTATGAAAACTTCATCAACGATTGCTAGATTATTTATAGCTTGAGAAATAATAATTCTAGCTGAACCTAAACAAGTTTCATTTTCAACTGTTCTTTCATAAAAAAATAAAATAATTTGAGGTAATATAAATATAAGTATAGCTTTCTTAAAATTATTTATGATAAATAAAAACAATGACTCAGAAATACTAAATTTTTGTGCGCGCATATATAAATTTAATTAATAAATTAATAATTACTTATAATGAAAATAGCAATAATTGGTAGTGGATTTTTTGGATTGGGATGTGCTTTTGAACTTTCAAAATTGGGCCATGAGGTTAATATTTTTGAAAAAGAAAAAGATATTCTTCAAGGAGCATCTAAAAAAAATCAATTTAGATTTCATCTGGGTTACCATTACCCCAGATCACAAGAAACTGTAGATGAACTAAAAAAAGCGAATAGATATTTCACAAAATTTTATTCGAACACTGTATTTGGAAATACTAAAAATTATTATGCAATTTCAAAAAATAAATCAAAAATTTCACTTAAAAGTTACTTAAAATTTATTAAGAAAAACAATCTTTATATTAAAAATTCGAATATTTTTTATAATAAAAATGTGACAAGTAGTTTTTATTTAACTAAAGAAAAAAATTTAAACTATTTTAAATTTAAAAAATTAGTAAAAAAAAAAATAATAAATAAAAGTATCAAAATTTTTAAAAAAACTGAATTTTTAAAAAAAAATTTAGATAATTACGATAAGATAATTGTTTGCAGTTATTCTCAAAATAATTTCATACTAAAAAAACTAGGTATTAAAAAAATAAAAAAGTATAGATATGAGTTAGTTGAAAAAATATTGGTAAAATTACAAAAAAAATATCGAAATAAAAGTTTTATAGTTATGGATGGGGAATTTGCATGCCTAGATCCTTATTTAGGTACCAATTATCATCTATTGAGTGATGTTAAAAATTCTAAAATTGAAATTTTGAATTCAAAATTTCCAAATTTCAAAAATAAATTGAAAAATCTATTAAAAAAAAACTTAGATAAAAGAATTAATCAATCTAATTTTTATAAATTTAAAAGAAACTGCTTAAAATATTTCCCTTTTTTGGAAAAAATTAAATTTATTGGATCATTTAAAGTCATAAGAACTTTATCTTTAAATAATAAATCTAAGAAAAATGACGAAAGACTGTCCTACATTACAATTCATTCAAAAAAAATTATTTCAATTTTAGCGGGTAAATGGAATACTAGTATTTATATTGCCAAAAAGTTAGGTGAGATCATTGAAAAATAAAAAAATTTTAATTCTTGGTCATACTGGTTTTGTTGGTAAAGAATTATCAAAAAAATTTTATTCTTATAAAATTAATCATGATTGTTTTTCAAAAAGTCAAATTATATTTAATGGAAATTCTAAAAATAACAAAGATAAAAATAAATTATTACGTGAAATGATTTTAAAAAATGATGTGATAATTAATTGTGTAGGTGAAAATATAAATAAAAAATACATGAACTCGAGAAATTATATTTTTGTAAAAAAAATTTTAGACGCAATAAGAAAAACAAGGAAAAAGAAACATTTAATTCATTTGAGTAGTTGTGCTGTTTATGGAAAATATTTTCATTATAAAGATTATATAATTGATGAAAAAACTGTGCCTGAACCAATTTCTAAATACGCAAAAACAAAACTGAAGGGTGAAAAGATTATTGTCAATAACAATATTAAAAATTTGAATTATACAATCATCAGACCTTCACAAGTTGTGGGTAAAAATATGAATGCCCTAGGTTTTATAAATTTATCTAAATTTGTAAAAAAAAAAATATTTGTATATGTATCAACTATTCATGCCGTTAGAAATTATGTTAATTCTGATGATCTGACAAATTTAATTTTAACTATTTGTAATAAAAATAAAAATAAAGATAGTATTTATATCATATCTAGGTATTCAAGACTTGAAAGTATAATTAAATTTATAGAAAAAAGACAAAAAATTAAATCTTACTTTAAATTGATAATTCCGAAACCTTTTATTATTGCAGTAGTAAATATCATAAGATTTTTCTATAAAGATTTTCCAGTTAATAAAGAAATTATTGAAGGTTTGAGCATTACAACAAAAATTAGATCCAATATATTTAAGGACTTTAAGAATTTTAATTTGAGAAATATAAATAATTATTTACAAACCATAACTAGATAAAATTTTAATATTTCTAAATTAATATTAAAATAAAATTAATGAGTTCGATTATAATATATTGTATTAAAATTAAATGAAGAGTCACAAAATTACTACTTTAAAAAACAAAAGCATGATTAAAGTATTAATATTAGGTGGAAATGGTTACCTTGGAACTGTTTTTATTAATAATTTTAAAAAAAAAATTAAATTAGACAGTCCACAAAGAAGAAAACTAAATTTATTCTCAATAAAACAAATCGATAAATTCTTTAGTAAGAATAATTTAAATTATAACATTATTATAAATTTTTGTGTCTATCAACAAACAGGGCCCTATTTAGTTAAAAATGCAAAGCAGGTAAAAGATTTAAATAATTTATTAAACAAAAATATTTTATACTTATGGAAAAAATATTTACCAAATAGCAAGATGATATCTATGGGTGCAAGCTGTGCATATAGTCCGTATCGTAAAGGATTTTCATACACAAAGGGAAAACTTTTTGGTGGCACAAAAGATTTTGCACTATCAAAAAGAATTTTTGCAAAAGGTTGTGATGCTTTATTTAAAAAATTTAAAATGAAATATATTATTTTAGTACCAGGTACTTTAATAGGTCCAGGAGAACAGTTAAATGCAAAAAAAATGCATTTTTTTAATGGTGGTTTGTTAAGAGCAGCCTTATATAAAAATAAAATTAAAAAAAACTTTCGTTTCATTATGAACAGAAACGTAATTAGAGAATTATCATCTGTTGACGAGGTCTCATATCAAATTTATAAAATCTTAAAAACAAAAAAAACTGGAATAATAAATTTAAATCCAAATTATAGAATATCATTAGAACAATTTTATGGACTTATTGAAAATAAATTAAAAATAAAAAAAAGTGGAAATTTTAAAAGTACTATTTTTAATGCATCAATTAGTAAGTCGTATAGAGTATTTGTAAAACATGACTTTAGTAAAAAAAAGTCAATAATTAATATGGGTTTTTTAAATTTATTTGACCGAACTTATAAATATTTTTCAAAAGCAATCAGTAAAAAACTATAAATTATATTCTCTTACTAGTTTAATATATTGAATTAATATATATTTTGCTTTGTTTCCAAATAAATGTAATGAAAAAAAAAATATTGATACTAGCTACTTCACAAGTAACTATTGAAAGTTTTTTACTACCTCACATTAAAAAATTAAAAAAAAAATACGATATAACAATTTTAACAAAATTAAATATTAATAGATTAATTATATCTGACGTTAAAATTTTTAATATTAATTTAGATAGAAAGATAAATGTTCTAAATGATATTAAAAATCTAATTTATTTATACAATTTTTTAAAGTTAAACAATTTTAATTTTATTTTTACGATTACACCTAAAGCTGGTTTACTTGGAATGTTGAGTGCGTTTGTAAATAAAATTCCTATAAGGCTTCACATTTTTACTGGACAGGTTTGGTCAAATAAAAATTTTCTTTATAAGTATATTTTGAAATTATTTGATAAATTAATTATGAAGCTTTCTAATGAAACCTTGTGTGATGGCAAAAGACAGAGAGAATTTCTAATAGAAAATTCTTTCTCCAAAAAAATAAAAGTTTTAGGAAATGGCTCAATTTGTGGAGTTGATACAAATTTATTTAAACCAAACAAAAAACAAAAACTTAATTTAAGAAAAAAATTTAAGATTAAAAATAATGAAGTTGTTTTTTTATATGTTGGAAGAATTAATAAAGATAAAGGTATTAATAATATTTTAAGCACCTTAAAATTATTATCGGATTCAAATTTTAAATGTAGATTTATATTTGTAGGGAATCATGAGGATGAAAATCTTAAGCATGAAATAAAAAAAAATAAAAAAGTTATTCATGTTAATCATTTAAGAAATATAAGTAAATTTTATCAGTTTGCTGATATTTATATTACATCAAGTTATCGGGAAGGCTTTGGAATGACTGTTGCCCAGGCAATGTCTAGTGGCTTGCCAGTCATTGGAACAAATATTTATGGATTAAAAGATTTACTTAAAAATGGTAGAAATTGTATTACATATGAGCCAGATGATTTAAATAAGCTTTATCTGGCATGTTGTAAATTGATAGAAAATGAAAAATTAAGAAAAAAATTTGGTTTACTTGGTAGGAAAATAATAATTAAAAATTTTCAAGAGAAAGATCTAGTAAGAAGATTTGAAAATTTTTTTAAATTAAAGTTAAGTTAAATGTATAATTTTTTAAATCAAATTTTTGCATCAATTTTATTTATAATTTTAATACCAGTTATAATTTTTATTTCATTATTTTTGTTAATAAATATTGGTCGACCAATTATTTTCAAACAAAGAAGATCAGGATTTAAGGGTAAAGCATTTTATTTATATAAATTTAGAACAATGACAATTAATAGAAGTAAAAACGACCTCAATAGAATATATAAATCAACTTTGTTTTTAAGAAATAGTAGATTAGATGAATTACCACAATTGCTAAACATCATCAAAGGAGATTTAAATTTTGTCGGTCCTAGACCATTACTTATAGAATATAATAGATTATATAATAAAACCCAGATAAAAAGGTTAGATGTAATACCTGGGATTACAGGATGGGCCCAAGTTAACGGAACAAATAACATTAGCTGGTCAAAGAAGTTTAAGTTGGATATATGGTATGTTGAAAATAAATCAGTGATGTTTGATTTAAAAATAATATATCTCACAATAGTTTTTATTTTTAAAAAATTTATGGGCAATAAAGACAAAAATATAATTGTTAAAAAATTTAATGGAAAAAATTAATGTATCCGAGATGGCCAAAATTTTCAGATAGTGAAGCGCAAAAAGTAAAAGATGTACTTTTATCAGGTAAAATTAATTATTGGACTGGTCAACTTTGTACTACCTTTGAAAATAAATTTGCTAAGTATTTTGATAGAAAATTTGGTATTAGCGTTTCAACAGGTTCAGTAGCATTAGATTTAGCTTTAAAATCACTTAATTTAAATAAAAATGATGAAGTTTTAGTTACACCCAGATCATATATAGCATCAGCTAGCTGTGTTGTTTCACAAAATTTAAAACCAATATTTGTTGATGTTGATCTAAATTCACAAAATATTTCATTTGAAGATTTAAAAAGAAAAATATCAAAAAAAACTAAAGCAATAATTCTGGTTCATCTCGCAGGTTTTCCATGTGAAATGAACAAAATACTTAAAATATGTAAAAAACATAGGATAAAAATTATTGAAGATTGCTCTCAAGCACATGGAGCAAAATATGCTTCGAAATTTGTTGGATCATTTGGCGATATATCTATATGGAGTTTTTGTAATGATAAAATAATGTCTACTGGAGGGGAAGGAGGAATGATATTAACAAATAATANNAATTATTTTAAAAAAATTTTTGCACTCAAAGATTGTGGAAAGAATNTTGACAAAATAANGAATAGTAAATTTAAACCACAATTTCAATGGATACACGACTCAATAGGTAGTAATTATAGAATGACCGAAATGCAAGCTGCTATTGGAATTTATCAGTTACAAAATTTAAATAAATGGGTAAAAAAAAGAAATTCATTTTCATTAAAAATTAATAAAGTTTTAAATAATTTTCCTTATATAAGAACTACAAAAATTTCTAAAAATTTTTATCATTCTTTTTATAGATGTTATTTTTTTTTAAATTTTAATAAAATGAGAAATAAAATTTCTAGAGAAAATTTAATTTTTTCACTTAAAAAACATAATATTGAATGCAATGTAGGTTCTTGTCCCGAAATATATTTAGAAAAAGCTTTTAAAAATAAATATAAAATAAAAAGATTAATTAATGCAAAGATTTTAGGCAAAACATCAGTGGCTTTATTTATTAATCATAATTTTTCAAAAAAACAAGAATTACATTATTTGAAATCTTTAAATAAAATTTTAAAAAAATATTTATAAAAAATGAGTTACTTGAATTTTTTTAGAAAGATAAATTATCAAGCTAAAATTTTGTTTTTGTTACTTTTTGATTTTTTTTTAATTTTAATATCATCATTTTTAACTGAAATTATATATCTGGGCTACATACCACGGTTAGCTGATGCTCTTTTTTTGTATATTTTCATTTACCTAATATTTTATTCTTTTTTTTCTTATTTCTTTAAAGTTTACAAACTGTTAAATAGATTTTTTGGTTTATATTATTTGCAGAATGTTTTTTTGGTTATATCTCTAGCCTCATTATCGCTATTTTTATTTAAATTTATATTTGACTTTAGGTATCTTAATTTAAATTTTATAATTTTACAGGGACTAATATTATTGATTTTAATTACTTCTTCGAGAGTATTTATACAAAAATTATACTTTCATAATACAGAAAAAAATCAAAATAAATTTAATACAATAATATTTGGAGCAGGGTCCGAGGGAATTAATTTATATAGGAGTCTCAAAATTAATAGTAATTATAATTTTGTTGCATTCATTGACGAGGATATTAATAAAATTGCAAGATTTGCTGATGATTTGCAAATTTTCTCCACCTCAGGAATTCAATCTTTAAAAAAAAAAACATAATATTTCTAAATGTTTTCTTTGTATTCCATCAGCATCAAGTTTGAAATTGAAAGAAATTGCCCAAATTTTAAATTCTAACAATATAGAAATAATTGAATTAAAAAAAAATGAAATTAATAGTTATAATTTACCTATAGAAATTAATCGTAACAATAGAATAGAAGATTTAACCTATGTCAAAAGTTTCATTGAAAATAAAACTGCGCTAGTTACAGGAGCCGCTGGATCAATTGGACAAGAAATATGCACTCAACTTAAAAATTTGAATGCAAAAAAAATTTATTGTTTAGATAGTAATGAATATAGCTTGGCTAAACTAAAAAAAAAAATTGAATCATTAAAATTAACTAATTTTGAATATGTTCTTTTGGATTTAACAAATAATGACTTATTGAATAGTTTTTTTAGTTCTAAACAANTAGATATAGTTTTTCATGCAGCAGCTCATAAGCATGTAGATATAGTTGAGGAAAACATTGGTTACAGTTGTAGAAATAACTTAATATCAATAATAAATGTACTTGAAGCAAGTTATTCATCAAGTATAAAAAATTTCGTTTTCGTTTCTACAGATAAAGCTGTGCGTCCAACTAACGTGATGGGACTTACCAAAAGGTGTGGAGAATTAATTACATATTATTATTCTCAAAAAAACAAAAGTAATAATTATTGTTCAGTGAGATTTGGCAATGTTATAGGAAGTTCAGGAAGCTTATTAGAGATACTAAGAAAGCAAGTTTACGATGGTGGTCCAATTACTTTAACTGATAAAAAAGCAACTAGATATTTTATGACAATATCAGATGCTGTTAGTTTAGTCTTAAAAAGCACATCACTTAAAAAGAATGGTAAAATTTTTATTTTGAATATGGGTAATCCAATAAATATTTATCAACTAATTAAAAGTTTTTTAAAAGAAAATAGTTTAACTGAAAGAAATGTTTCTGACTCAGATATGAAAAATAGTGTTGAGATTCAAATAATAGGATTAAGAAAAGGAGAAAAATTACATGAAGAATTATTTTATGATGATAATTATGAAAAATGCGATGANATGATTTTTTCTGAAAATATAGACAATAAATATTCTAAAATAGATTTAGAGAAATTTGAAAAAGAATTAAATTACCTTATTAACTCAAATTCAAATATAGATATAAAACAATTTCTTAAAACTTTTGCAAATCTTTAATGTTTTTAAATAACAAAATAGGTTTTCTTTCATTATTGATTTATTTAATTCCAATCTCAATGGTTTTAGGAATAGCAGTGACAGAGATATTGATTTTAATTATATTTATTTTTTTTATTTATTATTGCATATCTAATAAAAACTATTTCTACTTTAAAAGTAAATATTTTAAATTATTTATGATTATTTATTTATTTTTAGTTTTAAATTCTATTTTTAGTAAAGATATAATTCTTTCTTTAAAAGTATCTCTTCCATATATTAGATACGGAATTCTTTCTTTAGCAATTTGGTTAGTGTTAGATGATAATAAAGATTTTTTAAAATATTTTAGATATTTTTTGTTATTAACCTTTGCTTTATTAATTTTTGATGNTTTTATACAATATATTTTTGGACACAATATAATCGGCTATAGTACCCAATCCTCAAGGCTCTCAAGTTTTTTTTTCGATGAGTGGATCCTAGGATCTTTTCTCCAAAAATTTTTTCCGTTACTAATATTAATATTATTCTATAAAAATGAAATTCATAAATATCTTTATCCCAAATTATTTTTTTTAGTTTTGACTTATTTAATTGTTTTTCTAAGTGGAGAAAGGGCAGCTTTTTATTTATTAAGTTTTTATTTAATTATAGTTTTAGCTCCACTATTTTTTGTAACTAATAAAATAAATAAAATTTTTTATTTTATTATACCTACACTATTATTATTATTTTTTGTGTTTTCACCAATAAAGGATAGAGTATTTTTAATTAATCCAGAAATTAATCTAAAAACATCAATCTCTAAGTTTTATAAATCCCATTATGACACATATCTAAAAACATCAATAAAGATTTTTTCTGATCATAAAATTATTGGATCGGGTATTAAAACTTATAGGGTTTTATGCAAAGAATATTACGATATAGATCCAGTTAAATCATGCTCGACACACCCTCATAATTACTACGTTCAAGTTCTTGCAGAAACTGGTTTAGTTGGTATTTTTATATTGTTAACAATTTTATTATATTTAATTATAAATTATATCCGATTAATTTCTCGAGGGAGAGCTTATATAAAGCAAAATTATTTTGATATTATAATTATATCTGGCTTAATAGTATTTTTATGGCCATTTGCAACCACAGGAAGTTTATTCAATAATTTTATCTCAATAATTTTATTTTTTAATTTTGGATTTCTTATAAAAAATATTAATAGTAAAAAACCTAGAAATATCATATAAAAAATTTATGCCAAAAATTAATCATAAAGAATTTTTAGTAGGCTATGGCAAGGTTAAAAAGATTAAAGTTGGTAGATATAATCCTTTAGTTTTTATTGGGGGACCTTGTGCGATAGAGAGTAAAGATCATTCTTTAAAGATGGCATCTAAAATAAAAAAAATCTGCAATAAATTAAAAATACAATTTATTTTTAAATCTTGTTACAATAAAGACAGCAGGTCGTCTCCTGAAAGTTTTAACGGAGTTGGAATTGATGATGGATTAAAAATATTAGAAGAAGTCAGAAATAAAATAGGTGTACCAGTAGTTGCTGATTTTTCTGATCCAGCTTGGGCAAAACCCACGGCAGAGGTTGTTGATTTACTCCAAATACCTGCTTATTTGTGTAGACAAACGTCAATTCTTAGAGCAGCTGGTGAAACAATAAGGCCTTTATTATTGAAAAAAGGTCAGTTCATGAGTCCTTGGAATATGAAAAATTCTGTAAGAAAATTGGAATACTATGGAAATAATAAAATTATTTTAACAGATCGAGGAACATTTTTTGGTTACAATATGTTGGTAAATGATATGAGATGTTTACCAATAATGAGTGAAACAGGTTATCCAGTTTGTTTTGATGCAACACATTCAGTTCAGATGCCCACATCTATGGGTAATATTTCAGGTGGTCAAAGAGAATTTATACCTTCTCTAGTAAGGTCTGCATCTGCGAGTGGTATAAATGCCTTATTTATGGAAGTGCATGACAATCCCAGAAAAGCTAAATCAGATCCTAATACAGTTTTAGATATTAAATTTTTAGAAAAAATTCTGATAATGTCCAAAAAAATGCATGAAGAACGTATTAAGATTGATAGAAAGTACGGAGATTTAAATGTCTATTAAAAAAAAAATTTCTTTAAAAGATTTATTAATAGATAAATCGAAAATCCCAATTCTTGAAGAAAAAGGGGTATTAAAAGATGCTTTAGAATCAATGTCAAAGCACAAATATGGTGTGTGTTTTTGTGTAAATAAAAAAAATGGAAAACTTTTAGGAATTTTGACAGATGGCGATATAAGAAGAAAAATTCTTAATGTTCAAAAACCTTTTTCTGCACTCTTAAATGATGATTTGATATTACATATAAACAAAAAA
>PALU01000015.1 GCA_002706585.1 Rickettsiales bacterium | reverse complement strand
TCAAAAAAGAATTTTATTAATAAAATTTTATCAAATAAAATTCTAGTTTCATTAGGTCTTATAAGTTATAGCTCGTATTTATGGCATTATCCAATTTTTGCCTTTGCAAAATTACAAACAAATGATCCCATAAGTTTTTTTGAAAATATTCTTCTTATATTTCTTACTTTAGCTATGTCTTTAATCAGTTGGAAGGTTGTAGAAGTCCCATTTAGGAATAAAAAAAAAATTAAAAGAAAAATTCTCTTTTATAGTTTTTTCTTCTCAACAATTACTTTAATTTCAATTACTTTGATTAGTATTAAATTTTTACCTGATTTTTACTACAATTCTCTAAATGATAAGCAGAAATATAATTTTAATTTAATTAATAAGCATACTACTTATGACTATGAAGAGGCAATCATTGACAATTCTGAATGTCATTTTAATAGTAAAAACCTAGATGATAATTTTTTAAAAAGATATTTCGAGTGTGAAAAAAAATATAAAAAATCTATAATAGTTTTAGGTGATAGTCACGGAATTAATCTTTATAACATTATTTCAAAAGCCTCAAATAAAAAATTTATAGTTGGATTCACAAAAGTTGGATGTAGACCACATAATGAAAAAATAGAAAATAAAAAAAATAATTGTTTATTTAGTGAATACTTAGATTTTATTAATAAAAAAAGTAATTCTATTGAACAACTAATCTATCATCAGACTGGAGCTCTTCTTATTAAAGATAAATTCAATGGTAGAAGTTATTATGAATCAAATTTAAAGAACGAATTAGATAGGTTTATTCTTGATAAGAATAATGTTTTAAAAATTATTTCATTTTTATCAAAAATAAATAAGAAAATAGAAGTTTTATGGGTAGGCCCACATATTGAATCACACGTTAATTTTAGTAATTTAAATTCATTTAATAATGGATTTTATATAAATAAAAATAACATCAAATTATTTAGTAATATAGAACATCAAGTTATAAAATTTTTAAAGAATAAAAAAATAGTAATAAATTTTTTTCCTTTCTCAAAAATTTATAAAATTGACGAAGAGTTTCTTCTATTTAAGGAATGTATAACTTTTCGAGATAAAGATCACTTTAGTAGATGTGGAGAGGATATTATAGCAAGCTCATTGAATGATAAAATTATAGAAAAATTTTTTAAAAATTAATTATAGTATTTAGTAACCTTTTATAATAATGTTTGAATATTGTTTAAGAGTAATGAAGATTTTAAAAAAAAATAGCAATTCTTACAAAACTATTTTAACACTTTTAATATATTTTTTTATTTCAGGTTTGCAATTATCTCTTGCTAATACATTTATAAATTTTAACGATGAGAATATATGTAAAAGTACTGATGATTCAAATGAAAATGATATCGAATGCATAAGTCATTGTATTTTAGAAATAAATAGTGATTACAATTCTGAGAAATTAGTTGATATTACAAAGAATCATAAGTTAATATTTTCATCCCAGAAAAAATTTGAAACTTTAAATTTTTTAAATATTGAACCAAAATCGAACTCTCCTCCTTTTTTTCTTATCTAAAAAAATTTTAACTAAATTCAGAAAAAATACTTTTTTAAGGAGAAAACTNATGTTTTTTAAACTAACAGTTACATTTATTGTGATTTTTTTCACAAATTATATCAAGGCAGGTGAAATGCATCTGGCTGATAGTCATGGTCCAATTTCAGTAATGGGTGATCATATGCATAAAAAAAATGAAATTATGGTTTCTTATAGGTTTTCAAATATGCTTATGAATGAAGTTTTGAATGGAACAAAGGAATTAGGAACAAATGAAATAATGAGTTCACCCAATGGAGCATCGAATAATTCGGGTACATATATGAACGCTCCAGTTTCCATGAGAATGAATATGCATATGTTTGGTGCAATGTATGCACCAACTGATTACTTAACATTAATGATTATGTCAGGATATATGGAAAAAGAAATGATTCAACAAAGAATGGCAATGTCAGGTGGTAAAAGGTTTCAAGTAAATTCTCAAGGAATCTCTGATACTAGAATTTCAGGTCTTATTAATTTGTATCATTCTAAAAANATAAATGCACATGTAGGGATCGGATTAAGTNTTCCAACAGGGCAAATTGATAAAACAGATGTAACCCCATCGTCTTTAAATGCACGTCTAGGATACGGTATGCAAAATGGTTCAGGAACATTTGATTCCTTTATTTTTTTAAATAATGTAAGTGATTTTGGAAAAATTAAAGTTGGTGAACAGATATTTTTTAAAAAACCATCATCAGGGAAAAATTCTAAAGATTATAAATATGGAAATTACTTTGATTCTACTCTATGGGCATCATACAGGTGGATTAATAATGTTAGTACATCATTAAAATTTAACTACGTTTATCAAGGGAATATGCACGGTGCAGATAATGAAATGAATCCCAGAATGAGTCCAGTTATGGACTCTAATAATATTGGAGGACAGAGAGTTGATCTTGGATTTGGAATAAACTTTATTAATACAAATTCATTTTTAAAAAATCATAGAATTGGTATTGAAATTTTAGTTCCATTGTACCAAAGGTATAAAGGAATACAGATGTCTCAAAATTTTAAAACTATGCTTGGTTGGCAATATGCTTTTTAGATGCATATATATATAATTAATGAATAATAGCTATATTAAATTAAAAAAATTATTCAAAGAACATAGTCTCTTAAGTGATATTAATAGTATCCTAAATTGGGATATGGCAACTTTTATGCCGGTAAAATCACGTTTTCAAAGAAAAAACCAAATCAAAGTCATTAATGAATATAAAAAAAATTTATTTGAGCAGATAAAAAAAAGTAATCTTCTCAAAAAGGTTGAATATGAAAAGTTAAATGCTGAGGATAAAAATAACTTTGATCTCATGAAAAAAAAAATTGATTATTTTAATTGTATTCCGTTTGAAATAATCCAAAAAAAATCTTTATTATCAATTGAGTGTGAGGGTGCTTGGAGAGATGCTTTAAGAAAATCAAATTTTAATATAGTTAAGAAGAAGTTAAGTGATTTAGTAAATATTATTAAACATGAATCTGATATATTATCACAATATAAAAGTATTTCTAAATATGATTGTTTACTTGAAAAATATGATAGATCGTTAAATACAAAAAGGTTAATAAAAATTTTTAAAGATATCGAAGGATTTATTCTTAAAACTCTACCAAATATTAAAAAAAACCAGAATTTACAAAGTTTAAAAATAAAAGAGAATAAATTAAATGAGAAAGAACAATTTGATTTATCAAAAATTTTAATGAAAAGGCTAGGTTTTGATTTTAGCAAAGGAAGAATTGATAAGAGTCTACATCCTTTTTGCGGGGGTGGTACTGATGATGTTAGAATTACAACAAGATTCAATGAATCAGATTCTTTCTCTTGTTTTGATGCTTTGATGCATGAAACAGGTCATGCTTTATATGAACAAGGATTGCCAAAAAAATGGGTTCACCAACCATTAGGGTCATCAGCTGGAATGTCTTTGCATGAGAGCCAATCATTATTTATAGAAATGCAAATAATAAAATCACTCTCTGCAAGTAAATATATTCAAAAAGTTTTATCCAAAATTTTAAAAAATGAGAATTTGTTTATGGACTATGTTGATATATTTAATTTAAGAACTGTTGTAAAACAAAATTTTATAAGAGTTGATGCAGATGAAGTTCATTATCCACTTCATATAATTCATAGATTTAATATTGAAATGCAAATTATTGAAAATAAAGTGAATATTAATGATCTTCCTGATTTGTGGAATCAAGAATTTAGAAAATTATTTGGAATTGACGTTAAAAATGATTCAGATGGATGTCTTCAAGATATTCATTGGTATGGTGGAGATTTCGGTTATTATCCTACTTATAGTATTGGAGCAATAATTGCCGCACAATTAAAATACAAAATAAAAAATAAACTAAAAAATTTTGATAAATTAATTGAAAACGGAGAGTTTCGTCCAATTATTCTTTGGCTTAAAGATAATATTCATAGTATGGGAAATTTTTATACTATTGATCAATTATTAAAGTTAAAAACAGGCGAAAATTTAACTACAAAATATTTTAAAAAACATATAACAGAACGATACACAAATAGAATAAACTAAAAAAATTTATTCAAATAAAATCATATAAGAATAAGAAATTATAATGGCTGGTATAGCGCTATAAATAGTTGCAATTATTGCAGCTTTAGGTGCAAGTGCAATCGCAGGAAAAAGAGCATCTCCATCATTTGATATCGCATTTCCTATTTCTGCTGAAAAAGGTATAAAACCATTTAAGTAAAAGGTAGTGACAACGATTTGTGGTCCACAACCAGGAACAAAGCCAAAAATAATTGCCATCAACGGTACAAATGGTAACCAAATATCAAATAGAACTTTAAGGTTTATGCCTGTAAAAAAAATAAAAAGTTCATAAAATAAAAATCCACATATGACCCAAGTTGTAACAAAATTTGTGGTATCTATTACTCTCGAAAACAATGAACGCGATTTTTCTGTTGAACATTGAAAATCACTTAAAGGGTTAAGTGACCACATGAATATTGAGAGTATTGCTCCTATCGATCCGATTGTCACAATTAAATTAAAATTTGAGACAAATGAGAATTTCTCTAAATTAACTTGAAATGCTGTTAATAACCCAATGATAAAACCAGGAACAAATACAGTTAACCAAAAAATATTAAATTTAGAGACGAAAGTTGTCTTTATTTTTTCGAATTCTACAGACAATTTATTCTTTTCTAATAAATATTTTTTATCATGAATAAAATCAATAATATAGCCAGAGATTATTCCAGCTATCGAGGTGATTATAAAAATTTGTAATCCTCTAATCGGTTCTTTTGATAATAATAAAAATGCTGCATCTCCCATAGTTGCAGTCAGAACAGCAACCAATGATCCAAAACTTAATTTTCCTTGAATATATTGAGTCACAACGATAATTGCACCACCGCAACCCGGAAGAGCTCCTAAAAATGATGAAATAGGAACATGAATTTTTTTCGATTTTTTTAAAAATGAATCAATATTAAATTTTGTTAAATAATCTATTCCCAAAAATACAAACAATGTGAATCCAACAAAAACTGAAACTTGAAGATAGGCATCAACTAAGGATGCTTTAACTATACTTCCTATATCATTTGGTTGGAAAGCTAACGTTAAAATTAAAAAACCAAGAAAACATTTCTTTAATAGTCTACCTTCATTAGCTACCAAAATTGTTTTTTTATTAATTAAAACTGCTATTAATGCATTCATAATTTATAAAACCACTTTAAACCCTTCAAAAAGAGGATGACCAATATAAATGTTTTTATGTTTTCCTGCATCTTTATGAGATTCTCTAAATGACTCAGACTTTGTCCATTTTATAAAATCATTTTCAGATACCCAAGTGCTATGAGATGCATACAAGGTAAANTCAGACTCAGTTTTACCTTTAACTAAATTAAATTTTAAAAAACCGGGAACATTATCAAGGTTAGATTCTCTATTAATCCAAATTTTCTCGAACTCTTGCTCTTTCCCTAAAACAATTTTAAATCTATTCATTGCTATATACATATAAAAACCTACAAGTTAGATAATAATTATTTTTTCTTATTTGTAAATTATAATGATTATAAATTAGAATTTAAGTATTTCTTTGATTTTTTTTTAAAANAGATAAACTTAATTAATATTAGANAGATTTAAATTATGGAATCAGAAGCATTAGCAATATTAAGTTCAACTTGTTCAAAAACTTTTATTGAATTAATAGAATCAGGGTCTAGTCCAGAAGAAGCATTTAATAATAGTCTAGAATCAATGACTAGTACTATGGCAGAAATGGGATTGTCAACTTCTGAAATAAATAATGTTTTATCAAAATGTTCTGAAATTTTTAATGAAGCATTGTCGAATGACCTTTTACCATTAGAGGCTTTAAATTCCTCATTACATATGCTGGATAAATTTATTGAACAAGAAAAAACAAGTTCTAATGAGGAAAATCAACCCAATGATCAGAATATTGGTGATAAAGAAGGATATGATTTTAATTTTGCGCATTCTTCACAATCTAAAGCTACAGAACTAATGAATGATGCAATTGCAAAAGGGATGAGTACTGAAGAAGCTTTAAAATATGTAAATAATAAACTTTTTCCAAATCAGGATGAAAATTTTCAAGGTCCTCCAACCTTAGCAGAGATTAATGAAATAAAATCTCAAAGTATCAATTTGGCAAAAGATGATTTTGGTCAAGAAAACAATGAACTTAATAAGATTGAGGCAGATATGGATGCGGAAGCTGGAAATATTGTNTATANNCCATCTTCAGATGACGAAAATAAATCAGAGCTGGATTCTAATCAAATATTAGATGATAAAGATGATGATGTTAGCTAAAATCTCAAATGTTATAATATTTATTATATGAATAGTATAAGTTCTTATAATAAATTTTAAAAATATTTAATTCTCTTTATATTAAATACTAAAAGAGAATATATGAGTTTTATTGAACAAATTAGTAAACAACTTCCTGAATTTAATGGTTCTAATTGGCTGTTAAGAATACCATTGGCAATAGTTTTTATCCAGATGGGATTAAGTAAGTTTCCTTTAGATATTAGTGATGCCGAATCTTTTAATTTGCCAATGACAGTTTGGTTTTTTGTAGCGTGGGGNGAATTGTTTTCTGGTTTTGGGTTGCTAATTGGTGGATTCTTAAATTTGTCTAAATTTCTAATAAGTATTGGTGATTTAATTACTCGTTTTTCCGGNATAGTTATTGTTGGAATTATGAGTGGAGTCATATTAAGCACTGAACCAGAAAGTNTTCTAGATGTATTACTTAATGATCATTTTCACGTAATGCTTTATTTTGGAGGTTTGTTTTTTGCGCTTAGGGGGAGTCGTGTTAAATAACAAAATAAAAAATTTAAAAAAAAAAAAAATTTTTATCGTATTTGGTCATCATGACACAAAAAATTCATTTAATGCAGCTGTTAGAGATAAATTTATGGTTAAAGTTAAAGAACTTGGACATGAAGTCGATGTTGTTAATCTTTTCAATGAAAAAAAATTACCATTTTATAGCAGTAGTATAAATCCGCCACCCAGTTTAGTAAACAATTACAGAAAAAGATTAGAAAAATCAGATGTAATGTTTCTAATTGGTTCTTGCCATAATTTACGTTTGAACTCAATTTTAGAAAATTGGATTGATTGGGTTTTACATCCCACATGGTTTTTTACTTATAGGTCTATGTTTCCTGAAAGTAAGTTTTTTAGGAATTATGGTTATCCTGTAGCTGGGGCTATGAAAGGAAAATTAGGGATTGTTTCAATATCGTACGGAGGGCCAATGATAAGTTATTTCAATTTTTCATTATTTGACAATATTCCCTACAGGAGATTAAAAAAATCTGTTTTCAAATTAGGTGGATTAAAAACAAAATATCTAAGATTTTATTCAGTATTACCAAATATGAAAGAAAAAGAATTTTCTGAGCACATGAAAAAAGTTGAAAAATTAGCTTTAGAAATATAAATACTGGTANATTATAGACCAAAATAACTTTAATATAATTATTTCATTTTTTTCAAAAAAGATGTAAGATAGATAAAAGTGTGGAGGTTTATTATGGATGATTTTTCATCTAAAAAATATTTCGGTGGTTGTCCTCATGATTGTCCAGATACATGNGCAATGATTTATGAGGTTGATAAAGAAAAACTTGTTAGTGTAAAAGGTAATTCAGAGCATCCGATGACAGACGGTGTCTTGTGTGTTAAAGTTAAAGATTACGAAAAAAGGCATTATCATCCAGATAGACTCCTTTATCCTCATAAGAGAATAGGAAATAAAGGAGAAAAAAAATTTCAAAGAATTAGTTGGGACGAAGCATTAGAAACGATTTCTTCTAAATGGAAAGCACTAATTAAAGAATATGGTCCTGAATCTATTCTTCCATACAGTTACTTAGGTAATCAGGGTTTAGTNCACGGACTTAATGGAGGTGATTCTTTTTTTAATGCTCTTGGTGCAACGGTTTGTGAAAGAACCTTTTGCGGTGAAGGATCATGTACGGCTTGGTTATCTACTATTGGACCAACTGCCGGTTTAGATCCAGAAAGTTATGTGCATAGCAAATATATAGTCATTTGGGCATGTAATAGTGTTAGTACGAATTTACATCATTGGACAATCGTTCAGGAGGCCCAAAAGAAAGGTGCAAAAGTTGTCGTTATTGATTCTTATAAGTCTAGAACNGCAAAGCAAGCTGATTGGCATATCGAACCGAAACCAGGCTCAGACGGTGCACTAGCAGTAGCAATAATTCAACACATTATTTATAATAATTTAATTGATAAAGAATATATTCAAAATCATACAAATGGTTTTGATGAGTTAAAAGAACATGTAAAAAATAAAGATCCTAAATGGGCTTCANAAATTACAGGAATTGATGAAGATGACATTAAAAAACTTGCTCATGAAATGGCAACTACTCAACCAGTTGGAATAAGAATTGGTGTAGCATTAGAAAGACATCATGGAGGAGGTCAAACAATACGTGCAGTAACATGTATTTCAGCGCTTACAGGGTCATGGAAATTTGTTGGGGGTGGTATTACGCAATTTCCAGTTTGGGAACATCCATATAAATTTGATGTTATCTGTAGACCCGATCTTATACCTAAAGGAACNAGAGTGGTNAATGCACTTCAGATAGGNAGAGCATTACTTGGNGAAAATATTGATAAGGATAAGCCTATTAAATCAATGATGTGTTGGAATGCTAANCCCGTAACTCAAGCAACAGAAACNGAAAAAATTATACANGGCCTTAAAAGAGAGGATTTATTTTTAGTCTCAGCAGAGCATTTTATTTCTGATACTGCTTCTTATGCTGACATTTTGCTACCAGCAACAATGGGTGCTGAACATCAAGATATGATTCTTTCATGGGGACATTTATATTTAACTTACAATGAAAAATGTATCGATGCACCTGGAGAGGCTCTTTCAAACTATGAAATCTTTAGAAGACTAGCAAAAAAAATGGATTTAAAACAAGAACAATTTTCTTGGTCTGATGAAGAATGTCTCCAAAACTATGTAGATTGGAATGCACCTGCATGTGATGGAATTTCTNTAGAAAAACTAAAAAAGGTTGGTTTTGCTAGGCTTAATGTCGGATGTAAAGATACAAGAGTGCCTCATAAAGATGGAAACTTTCCTACGGCTTCTGGAAAATGTGAATTTATTCTTAAAGATGCTAAAAATTTTGTTGCTGGACCATTTAGGCAAATGTATGAAGATTATCAACCAGGTCAAGATCTTCCAGAACTTCCTGATTATGTNCCTCAATTTGAATCACCTGAGACAAATCCTGAGTTAGCTAAGAAGTATCCTCTAAATATTATTTCACCAAAAAGTCATGCGTTTTTAAATTCTTCTTATGCCAATATGAGTGAAAAACAAAGAATTCAAGGAGATCAATTCGTACTAATAAATAGATTTGATTCTGATCAGAGAAATATCAATGACGGAGATAAAGTTAAAGTGTTTAATGACAGAGGATCCTATGAAGGTGTAGCGCAAATATCAAATGATGTTTCTAAAGGTATTATAGTCTCAACTTTAGGTTATTGGAGACAAAATCACAATGGTACTGTTAATAGTATAAGTTCTGGAAGTTTTGCAGACATGGGAAATGCTCCAACTTTCAATGACAATCTTGTGGATATAAGAAAAATATAAATAATGAGTTATTTAAAATAATTTTCCGATTAAGGTTATTTTTTGATTTACGTTTTTAAGATTATAAAAAAAACATATTTTATCCTCTGATATTTTTTTTTTGTTTGATTTTAAAGATTCTGAACAATTTATTTCTTCCAAAGGTTCCCATCCTAATTTTTTATAAAATTTTTGTTGATCAATGTTGCACAATAAATAGGAATTCATTTTTTTCTTTCTAATAAAATCTTGAGATGTTTTCATTATTTTTTTACCCCAACCTCTATTTTGAAATTTTTTATCAATACAAACTTCTGTAAGATAAAATGAATTATTAGTTGTGTTATTAATTAAAATCTGTCTTTTCTTTAATCTAAGAAATCCAATTTTTTTGTTATTTTTTTCTAAAAAAAATAATCTGTCAGTCTCACTGGTGATTACAAACCATAAACCAAATTGCTTTTTCAAACCTAAAGGCCAATGTTGATCTTTGAGATTACATATTTCATTTACATCTTTTAAATCTATTTCTAATGGAGATTTAATTACAAATTTTTCGGTCATCAAATATAAATACTAATTAATAAATTTTTTAGATTTACTATAAAATATATCAATGAATATATAGATTCACAGCAAATTACTAAAGTGTTGTTTTAATTTAATTAGATAGTGTTGTTTTTGAATGATTGTAAAAAAATTAATGATATATAAACTTAAATTTAATCATTTATAAACATGGAAAGCCAACTATTACCATTATTAGCTTTTTCTCCAATCTTATTTGCTGGAATTCTCTTAGTTGGATTTAGATTGCCAGCTAAATTTTCAATGCCAATTATTTTTTTTCAAACATGTTTTTTAGCTTTTTTTATTTGGAAATTAAGTATTACAAGAATTTTAGCATCAATTATACAAGGTTTGGTAATAACCTCTGGTATTTTGTGGATAATTTTTGGTGCAATTTTACTTTTAAATACCTTAAAATATTCAGGCGCTATAACGACTATAAGAAGTGGGTTTTCAAACATTAGTCCTGATAGACGCATTCAAGTAATTTTAATTGCATGGCTGTTTGGGTGCTTTATTGAAGGAGTATCTGGTTTTGGAACACCTGCAGCTGTAGCTGCTCCACTTATGGTTGCAGTAGGCTTCCCTGCTTTAGCAGCTGTTGTATTCGGAATGATGATTCAATCCACTCCTGTTTCTTTTGGTGCTGTAGGAACACCTATGCTTGTTGGTGTTCAGAGTGGTTTGGATAGAGAAATCTTAAACGAAGAACTTATTATGAAAGGATTTGAATGGAATTATTTTTTTAAAATAATTGTTTCAGATGTTGCTATAATTCATTCCATATGTGGAACATTTATGCCAGTAATACTAGTTATCATAATGACTCGTTTCTTTGGGAAAAATAAATCTTGGGTTGAGGGAATAACTATTTTTCCTTTCGCTATTTTTGCAGGGTTAAGTTTTACTATACCATATTTGTTAGCAGGAATTTTTTTAGGTCCTGAATTCCCATCAATTATTGGAGGACTTGCAGGTTTATCAATTGTAGCTGTTTCAATTAAATATAACTTTTTAGTACCTAAAGATAAATGGGACTTTTTGCCTTTGTCTGAATGGCCAGCAAATTGGTTTGGAAATTTTAAAATTTCTTTAAATAGTAAAAAAAAAATAAGTAATTTTATGGCTTGGTTACCTTACATTTTACTTGCGATAATATTAATTTTATCGAGAACTTATTCAACATTCGGAAATTTTTTAAAATCAATTAATTTAGAATTTTATAACATTTTGGATGAAGAAAAAATCAATGCAAGTTTTCAAATTTTATATCTACCAGGTGGTATTTTAATTTTTGTATGTTTATTAACTTTTTTACTTCATAAAATGAAACTTTCTGAAATTTCAAAATCAATTAATGACTCTATTCAAACAATTATTGGTGCTGGGTTTGTTTTGATTTTCACAGTACCTTTAGTGAGGATCATGATTAACTCAGGAATAAATTCAAACGAAATTGTGAGTATGCCAATATCCATGGCTAATGGAATGTCAAATTTACTTGGTCAAATTTATCCACTTTTTTCTCCTGTAATTGGAGCTGTAGGAGCCTTTTTAGCTGGATCAAACACTGTTAGTAATCTGATGTTGAGTCAATTTCAATATGAAACAGCCAATTTACTTGGTTTGTCAGGAGCTCTTATGGTAGCTGCTCAGAGTGTAGGTGCTGCAGCAGGAAATATGATTGCCATTCATAACGTTGTAGCTGCATCTGCTACCGTAGGATTGTTAGGAAGGGAAGGGGATATTATAAGAATAACAATTTTACCTACCATATATTACTTATTGTTATCAGGTATAATTGTATACAGTTTCTTCTATATTTTTAATTTTTCGGATCCATTATCTTAAAAAAGAAAAAAAATAAAGTTTTTTAATTAATTTTTTGGTTGAATAAACCATCAAGTATATACACATTAATATTTATATTTGCAAAATTTAGGGTGATTAAAATATTATTTGTTTTATTGATCTTATTGTTTAATATTGTACTGGGAGGAACATGAATAGACTACTTTTTGTAACTATATCTTTTTTTGTTTTCACATTTACTAATAACGCTTTTTGCGGTGACGTGAAAGCAGGTGAAGAAAGATATGCACAAAATTGTGGGAATTGTCATGGTCCAGGAGGTATGGGTTTAGCTAGCTACCCAAAGATTAAGGGTAAAGAAATACCCTATTTAGTTGACAGACTTAATACCTACAGGTCTGGAACAAGAATAGGACCCAATTCAGATCTTATGATTATGATGGCGCAACCTTTGTCCGATGTTGAAATTGCAAATCTAGCTGCGTATTTAAATGCGCAAAAATAATAACAATAAAAGGGAGATTATTTATTATGATTAATAAATCAAAACTTTTATCAGCTGCTGTAGTTGCAACTGCAGCTTTTATAGCTTCTCCAAGCTATGCTGATACAATGGGTACCCCAAAGATTAAAGCTACTTCTATTATGAGTGGGCTTGAAAATCCTTGGGATATGGCATTCACTAATAAAGGTGACATGTTTTACACTGAAAAATGTAAAGGTCTTTCAGTTAAAACTAAATCTGGTGATGTAAATGCATTGGTTGGTATGACAGGATCAAAAGGGTACGCTAGTGCTAATGATGATCTTTTCTGTTCAGGCCAAGCAGGAATGATGGGTGTAGCTTTAGACCCTAACTTCAAAAAGAATCGTAGAATTTATGTAGCTTCTACTTCTAAAAAATATCACGGTGATGGTTGTAAAACTAACTTTGAAAGATGTAATGGAAACATCATCATGAGATTTGTTGTAAGCAAAGACATGAAAACAGTTTCTGAAAGAACTGATATTGTAAAAGACATACAGTATAAACCTTTTGAGTCTGATCATCCATTTGGAGGACCAGGAGCTCATAACGGCAATAGATTACGTTTTGGTCCTGANGGTTATCTTTGGGCTACAACAGGTGACCGTCATAGAGGTGTAGTTCCACAATCTAAAGATTTATTAGGTGGAAACGTTCTTCGTATTGATACTGATGGTAAGGCTCATCCTGGAAACAAACCTCCAAGAGGCTATGACAAAAGAATGTATACGTACGGACACAGAAATGTTCAGGGTATTGATTTCCGTCCAAGTGACGGTCAAGCATTTACTGCTGAGCACGGTCCATGGCAAAATGATGAAATTACTGCTTTAAAAAATGGTGGTAATGGTGGATGGGATCCTCGTCCAAATGTTGCTGGTCGTGGCGATTGTCCTGATAAATATTGTGGTTACATGCCTAATCAAAAAGAAGGTATGATCCCAGCTGTGCGTGCTTCTTTCATGCCAATGAGTGACGAGCGTTTTAAAGATCTAATGCCTCCTGCATGGAACAACAATGGTCTTTCACAAGGAACTGGTTCTGCTGCTTTCTTAAAAGGTAGTTCTTGGGGCTTTTGGGAAGGAAGATTAGCTGTTGGAATCATGGGTATTGGTTTCGGTGGAACACCTTCTGGACTTAGAATTGATGTAGTAGATATTACCAAAGATGGTCAGTCTATTAAAAGTGTTATTCACATGCCTACAGGTCTTTCAAAAAGATTTAGAGGTCTAAGATTAGGTCCTGATAATGCTCTTTACGCAGCAGTAGACGAAGGAGAAATCTATAAGATTACTGCTTCTAAGTAAATCTATATGAATTGTTCATGCCACTTCGGTGGCATGATCATTTCACGAAATTTAAATATTTATATTACATTCAAACTTTTTAAAATATGTCTACCAAAATAGACATGTTACAGTTTATTTAAAATGCTAAGATTAATCCTATCTTTTTTAATTTATTTTCTCTGTAATATCTTTGAATTAAATAATTTGATAGCAAATGATAATTTTATTAATTATTCAAATGAATTTGCAAAAGATGAAATCAAAAATATAAAAACATTCTCTGGTCCAATGGGAATGGGTCTTGCTAAATCNTACCAAAAGGGAACTAATAAAATTTGCATATATAATACAATTGAAGGACAAAAAGTTATTACTCATAAAGATGAAGTATTTGAATGTGATAAGGAATATTCAAAATAAAAAATTATTCTCTAAAAAAGTTTGTTTTTATAGTTGGATTATTAAACATTCTATATTTTTTTATAGAATTCACTGTAGCATTAAACATTAAATCTGTTTCTCTTTTTGGCGACTCTATTGATTTTCTTGAGGATGCATCAGTAAATTTTTTAATCTTCTATGCCTTATATTTTTCATTAGAAAAAAGGGTAAAAGTTAGTATTACATTAGCTATAATTATGCTTTTTCCTGGATTAGCTACAATTTGGGCCGTCTGGAATCAAATTCTAACCCAAGAACCACCTGATCCATTTGGACTTTCATTAGTAGGTTTAGGTGCATTAATTGTTAATTGTATTTGTGCTTTACTTCTTTCAAAATTTAAGAATCAAGAGGGAAGCCTTAGTTTAGCAGCTTTTTTATCTGCAAGAAATGATGCTTTTGCTAATATTTTAGTNATTCTAACAGGATTTTTTATAATTATATATCCTTCAATTTGGCCTGATATACTTGTAGGAATTGGAATAGCTATAATTAATGCAAACGCAGCTTTTGTTGTCTACAGAAAAGCTCGTGAAGAACAAAATTAAAAAATATAAAAATTAGCTTAAGTTAAGATGTTCAATAACAAATTTATTATAAAATTCTTTACCTAAAAGTTTTTNAATTTTTTTGTTAGTAATATCATTAATTATTTTTTCTTTTTGTTCGAAGATTTTTTGACAATTCATAGAGATCTGTTTTGAAATAACTTGATCAATAAATTCATTTTCCAATGCATTTTTTGCTCTTAATATAGGATCGAGTTTAGCTTTTGTACATTTAGATAGAAATTTACTTTTATGTTTTTCAATTTCATCTACAATAGTCATAATTTGGTTAAATGTTAATGTAGGTTTTTTGATTATTAAAAACTGACCTTCAATATTGATATTTAAATTAAGGTTCTCTAATTCGTCTATAATTAAATCTAGATAATCACTATTAAAAACAACAATTTTAAAAAAATTATCATTAATTTCATTTTTTATTTCTGCTAAATCTGTAATTTGTCTATACCTATTATTAATTTTAAATCTTAGTTTTTTAATTTCTTTAAAATAATAGGTATCTTTACGAATATTTTTTAGATAATCTTTGTATTCGTCAATTAAACCTTCAAGAAGGTTTAGTGCTTGAACTGAATAATTTTCTGGCTTAACCACCCCCCTTAAGACTCTAATTATTATTGAAAATTAATTATTTGTAAATAAAAATTTAATGTTATTTAAAAGATTGGAAAGAAAGTCATTTGATAAAAAAATTGACAGAAATTGTATTGTTATGTTATAACACTTAATTAATTTCAATTACAAACTCATTTAGATTTTTAAAGGTTATACACAGTGTTTAAATTTTCTATTTTTTTACTTACATTAGTTTTCTTTTCAAGTAACTTATTTGCTCAAAATAAAGAAACTATATTTACAGCCCCTAACGTATTTATTACATCCAAGATCAAACCAACACAAGATTTTGAGAGCGATAGAGGCAATATATTGTTTGAATCTCATGATATTGAACAAAACAGACAATATTCCATAGGCGATATGTTAAAAGACTTACCAGGTATTTCTTCCCAAGGTTTAGGGAATGCATCCCGTCCAATTATTAGAGGAATGAATAATTCAAGAGTTAAAATTTTACAAAATAGTGGTTCATTAAGTGATGTTTCTGAATTTGGTGAAGATCATATTGTTGGATATGATCCAATGTTAATTGATAAAATAGAAATTATTAAAGGACCAGGTACACTTTTATACGGAAATAATGGATTTGCAGGTGTAATTAATATTATAAATCCGCTCATTCCTGTTGACAAACCAATTAGTGATCAAGATGTAGAAGCAAATTTTGGTTATCAAACTTCTGGAGGAGAACTTAAAACAGCATTAAAATTTGGAAAATCAATAAGTAATTACACTGTAAGAGGTTCTGGTAGTTTTTTAAGTTCTGGACCTTATGATCTTGCAAATAGTTCTTCTGAGCAACCAAACTCATCTAAATTTATGACATCTGGTGGTATAGGATTAACATACAATGATGGTGAGAATTATATTGGTGTTTCTCTTGATAAACTTGAAGCCGCTTATTCTCTTCCTGGGGCTGAAGGTGAAGAAAACTTGACTTCTTTAAATCCAACCAGAAATTCAATTAGTTTCAAATCATCTTTGGCTCTAAATAATAATTTTTTCAAAAAGATTAATTTTGATGGTACTGTTTCCGAATATAATCACGCAGAGAGAACTACTTCTGGAAACAATCACAATATAGAATTTTTCAATGATGCTTATGAATTTAAAACATCTTTAAATCATAAATCTTTATTTAGTCAAAATGAAGATGGATTAATTGGTTTTCATTTTCAAAATAAAAATCAAGGTGCAGAGGGAGCAGAAGAGAGTCATTTAACAAGCACTAAAACTAATAGCTTTGCATTTTTTATTTTAGAAAATTTTAAATTTAATTACTTTGATTTAGATATTGGAGGACGTTTTGAATCAGTTAATTTAAAAAATACGACATATGAAAGAGGCTTTTTTCCAGGTGCATTCTCCTCAACTATAAAAAAAGAATTATTTCCAAATAATACAGCATTTTTTGGATTTGATTTTACTCAAAGAGCTCCTAATGTAGTAGAATTATTTGCTGATGGACCTCATCATGCCCTAGAGAATTATGAAAATGGAGATGCTAATTTAGACGTAGAAACATCCTATAATGTTTCATTAGGCTATAATTACAATGAAAATTTAAATAAATTGAAAATTGAGACATACTTTAATTATATCAACGATTTTATTGCTGCAGACAGAGATGGAGCTACTGTTGATGTAGAAGGAGAGGATTTCAATAATGTTGTACACTATCAATACGATGCAATATTTACTGGAATTGAATTATCTGGCCAATATAATTTTGCTCAATATCAAAATTTTGATTTTCTAACAAACTTTATGGTAGATTTTTTAAAAGGTTATAGACCGAGAGATTCACTAAATGATAAAGCTATATCAAGAATTCCTCAATCAAAAATGAATATTGGACTTCAAGCTAAAAGTGAGGATTGGGATGCAGAACTTACTTATAATCATTACTTCGATAAAGATTTTCTTGGCCCATTTCAAACTAGAACAGGTGGACATTCAAGATTGGACTTTAATTTAACAAAAGATTTCTCATATTCTAACGTTTCAGGACATTTAATGTTTGGAGCAAATAATATACTTGATGTTGTTGGAAGAAATCACTTAGAATCAAAAAAATCTCAAGTTCAGTTACCTGGTAGAAGCTTTATTTTTATGATCAAACTATTTTATTAATAATATATGTTTAAATATTATTCGTCATATATTTTAGTTTTAAGTAGTTTTTCACACTTTATATGTTGCGGACTACCCTTTTTATTTAGTTTAAACTCACTTTTCGTTAATTTACTTCTTTTTGAATCAATAGCATTAGGTTTTGAATTATTTGAAAGCGTAGAGATTTATCTTTATGCATTTACATCTATAGTATTTTTTTCATTAATTTCCTTTGAAGTTTACAATAAAAAGTTTAAATGCTCTGAAGTCGATGATTGTTGCACAGAAAAACAATGTGATTCAAAAACAAAATCTGTAAAATTTAATATTATTTTATCAACAATTTTGTATACGATTAACACATTTATTTTTCTACAGGAAATTTAATTTAATAACTTATTCATAAAATAAATAAGATAGTTATTTTGGAAAAATATTAATAGTTTGGAATTAAACGCTTTAAGAGCATTTTTTACAAACTCCACTAATTTCTAAATTCCAATTAGATAGAGTAAACATTTTTTCTTTAATAATTCTTTTAAAAGAATTTGGTAATTTGCATAAATGAGCTTCAATTACTTTACCACAATCATTACAAATGATAAATTGACCACCAGTGTGTAAATGATCAGATGAACAACTAGCATAAGCATTCAAACTTTCTATACGATGAATAAAGTTAAACTTTTTCCAGAATTCTATTGCACGATAGGCAGTGGGTGGCTTTGGATTTTGCATTAATTTACTTAGCTTCTCCAAAATTTCATAAGCTGTCATAGGTTTAGAGCTAGAAGACAAAATTTTTAACACATTTAATCTTGGAGTTGTTAATCTGTGATTGTTTTTTATACAAAAATCAATCGCTTTTTTTTCTAAAGAACCATCCATAAATTTATATAAAAAATATATTCAATTTGTTATTATATAACAGTATATTAATATAATACATGTATTAATATAATAATAGATAAAACTATAAAAATTTCCTTTTTTTTTTTTTTTTTTTAAATTTTTGGTATTTTAAAGTCAGAACAATTATAAAATAAATTATTGTAATTTTAATATGCTTTTTAAAATTGATAACCTTGAATATATATTAGAAAATAAAAGAGTTTTGATTAAAAAAAGTTTTTCTGTAGAAAAATCCAAACATCTTTTAATATTGGGTCCATCTGGTAGTGGAAAGACAACTCTTATGAATTTAATGGCTGGTTTACTAAAACCAACATCAGGAAATATATTATTTGAAAATACAAATTATTTGTCGTTATCAGATGAAGAGATGGATATTCTTCGTGCAGAAAATTTTGGTTTTATTTTCCAAAAATTTCATCTAATTGGACATTTAAACGTTGAACAAAACATAATTCTAGGACAGCATAATGCTAATTCTCAAAATATTGATGAACTTATAAAAGATCTTGGTTTATTTGGAAAGAATAAACAATTAACTAGAGACTTAAGTTTTGGTGAGGCTCAACGTGTAGCGATTGCTCGTGGAGTGGCCAACAATCCTAAAGTGATATTTGCAGATGAACCAACATCAGGTTTAGATGATATTAATACCAAAAAAGTTATGGAATTGATATTTTCACAAACTAAAAAAACTAATTCAACATTAATTGTTTGTTCTCATGATCAAAGAATTAAAAGTTTATTTTTTAATATTATGGAAATAACTAATGAGTGATTTAAATTTTATTTACTATTCTTTAAAATCTCGTTTGTTAAATAGTTTTTTATCTATACTTTTAACTGCTTTTGGAGTTTCTATAGCAATCTTAATAAATCANTTTAGTAATCATGTTAATAACCGATTAAGTGGAGATGCCAGAGATATTGACATTGTAGTTGGAGCTAAAGGAAGCCCACTTCAATTAATATTGTCATCCGTATATCATATTGATCTACCCACCGGTAATATTCCATTTGATTCAGTAAAAGAATTAATTAAAAATCCAAAAATAAAAACATCAATTCCCCTAGCATTAGGTGATAATTGGAAAGGGTATAGAATTGTTGGTACTACTACTGAGTATATGAATCATTATAATGCTAAGATTAGCGAAGGGCGTGTTTGGGATAAAGAATTTGAAATTGTAGCTGGTTCTTTAGTTGATATAAATATTAACGATGAGTTTATTGGATCTCACGGTATTCTAGAAGGTGGAAGTGAACACGGTAAAACTAAATATAGAGTAACCGGTATAATGAAACCTACAGGTACTGTTCTTGACAGGCTTATTTTAACCTCTTTGAATTCTGTACTTCAAATTCATGGACTTGAAGATATTAATCATCAAAGTAATGAATATCATGGTGATGATAAAGATCATCACCGTGAGCACAATAATGCTAATCATCAAAATAAAGAGTATGATGATGATAAAAATCATAACTATGAGCACGACGATGCTAATCATCAAAATAAAGGGCATGATGATGATAAAGATCATGACCATGAGAACGATGATGCTAATCATCAAAATATTGACCATCATGATGATCATAATCACAATGAATTAGGAAAACCTGAAATAACAGCTTTACTTATTACTACAAAATCCCCAGTTGCAAATGTAAACCTTCCTCGACAAATTAACCGAGATAGTTTTATGCAAGCAGCTAACCCATCACTAGAAATTGCACGACTTACATCAATGCTTGGATTAGGTTCAAAAAGCCTTGGTTTACTCTCAACAATTCTAATTTCAATAGCTATTTTAAGTATTTTTTCCGGTTTAGCTAGCAATCTTGAGAACAGAATGGGGGACTTAGCAACATTAAGAGCAATCGGTTATTCGAAGAAGAGAATATTCAAGATAATTTCTTTAGAAGGAATGATAATTGTAATTAGTGGTATTGCAGTAGGAATTATAATTGGAATAGTAGGGTTTAATATCTTAACNCAGANAATAACACCTTTGAAAATAAGTCAAGCAAGTTTTAGTTTTACAATTGATTTTGTTCTGATTATTTTCATGGTTTTTTTAGCTGGTTTAATTTCTGCAATATTTCCAGCATATCGAGGATCAAAAATAAGTGTTGCAAATCAACTTTCACGAAATATATAAGAAATGAAGTATAAAAATTCTTAAGAGGAATGGTAAGATTATAAAGAANTTATTTATTATTTTAGTATTGTTTTCAATTTCTATTGCGATTAACTCGTATTCTCAAGACATTGAAACAATTGAAGATTCCAAGTCTANTGATCAAGATGATTTNCTCCTATATGTAGAAGATTTTATAAATCTACCCCAAGGTGGAACTTCTTGGAAAATTTTTGGTGAAACAGGTATGGAAGAGTATCCTGTTACTGACAAAGAAGGTTTTGAATGGACTGGCGTTAGACCTAAATTCAGAGATGCTATCAAAAAACTTAACTCTAAAGAAATCTTAGTTCAGGGATACATGTTTCCACTAGAGGAATCAGAAAAACAAAGTCTCTTTCTTCTAGGACCGTTTCCATTGAGTTGTCCTTATCATCCTCATGTTTCATCTAATTTATTAATAGAGGTACATGCAAATAAACCAGTTCTTTTTTCTTATGATCCAGTAAATATAAAAGGTAAATTGGAACTAGTCGCAAAAGATGATGATTATAATATTTTTTTTCGGTTAAACGACGCTAAATTAGTTTTAAACTAGTTAATTAATTCAGATTTAATTCTTAAAATTATAGGTGAGAAAAATTTAAGAATGTAAATGAAAAACTTTATTAATTATCTTCCAATTACCATCCATTTTTAAAAGTGTAAAAAAATCGGTAAAATTATAACCAGTCCAATTCTTAGATACTAAACAAACTGTGGCAATTGATTCAACTATATCAATATTTTTNAATTCACATGAAATGTCTGATGCTGGACCATTACTATCATTCCAGTCGTATAATTTTTGAATTGGCCCAGAAAATAATTCATCTCCAATATAACCAAATATTGTTGCATCACAGTGGAAAGCTGACTTCATATCATCACCTTTTCCAGATTTAGCCCCATCTATATAATGTTTTAAGGTTTTTTTGATTAGTTCTTCTTCATGACTCATTTTTTCATACTATTTTAAAAATAAAAATTTAAAACAAATATTTTAAATATAGTGTTAGAGGTAATAAAAAAAGACTAGTTATTTTAATTATGCAACTTCATTAAATTTGTTTATTTCTTCCAAAAATGTAGAGTTATCAAGTCGCATTAGTATTGATGACCCACCGTTTAATGCAGAATCAGGTGATCGATGAAGTATGCCTTCAGGACCACCACGAAATATAGCAATATCCCAAGTATTTAAGAACTGTAGTGCTGATCTATCCATTATTATTTCCTTATTACACTTACCTTCAATATATGCATTTCTATTAGCTGCATAATTAGGTAATAATTCAGTACCTTGCCCAGCATATGTTACTAATAGCCTAAAAGGGACCATATCTACATGGTAACGTTTACAACCTCTTTTAGTTCCTATCCAAAAGCTTATTTTTTCCTCACCAAGAAATTTACAAAATGTTTTACACATATTGCTCATATCATTTATCCAAATATCATAAAATGGATCACACTTAATTTTATTTGATATATCATCATCAAGAAGTCTTTGTATATCTTCTTTAGCATTATCAAATCTTATAAAACCTGTTATTGAGGAAAATTCTTTAAATAATTTTTCAAAAAAACAATCAGAATTTAAAGGTGTTTTTCTCTTAATAATTTTTAAATGATCATTTCTTTTTTTAAAATCTAAAAGGTCACTTGTAATATTTTTAAAATTAATCATCATTTGATTTAAATATTATAATATAACGAAAAATGTTATAATATAACACTTAAAAGAAAATAATAAATCTCTATTGAAAAATAAATTTAAATAATTAGATTAATTTTTTTATGTTTAAAATTTTATTCTTTGCATTGATTAGTACTTTTGTATTTGCAGATGAGCCTGACCTTGATGATATCAAGTTGTATGATATTGTAAAAGTTGAGCATTGTCTTGATCAAGCTTACGATAGGATACCTGGATACGCTAGAAAACTTGAATTTAAAATTGAGGGAGATGACCCAATTTATGAGTTTGATATTGAATCCAAGAAAGATGGAACATTTTACAACGTAGAATGTAATGCAGAAGAAGGATTTATTATCGAAGTAGAACGTGAAGTCGATGCTAATGATCCAGTTTTTAAAAATGCTGCTAAAATTTCAATTGACCAAGCTAGAATATCAGTTTTAAATATTCATCCTGGAAGAGTTGTAAGTGAAGAAAGAGAAATTGGCATGGATGGTTCCTTTACATATGAATTTGATGTTAAGACTGATGCTGGTTATGAAATCAAAGTTGATGTTGATGCTGTTTCTGGTAAAATCGAGGAAGCTAATTTTGAATTGTATGAAATCGGTTTAGAAAAAGAATAAAATTTTCTTTCTCTATATTTACATTATTAATTAATTATAGATAATGTGAATCTAATTACAGTTACCTTACTTGGATTTATGAAAAATCTTTTCGTTTTTTTTGTTTTTATTCTTTTTGGACATAATGTTCACTCTGTTGAAAAAGTACTTACTTGTAAATTAAATTATGGTATTTCGGGAGAAAACGATGAAACTGATATTGAATTTAGAAATCTTAGTATAATAGATCAATCTCAAACACTTTATTTAGACATAGAAAATAATTGGTTATCAGTTCAAAGCTTTCAGGAATATCAAGATGGTGAAAATAAGTTGTCAAAAATAGACTTTAATATAAGTGATTCTCTTATATTTTCAGTTAGTTATTTAGAGAGTAATAAAGTGTTAGTATCAAAAAATGTTATTGAATTAAATAGATATAATGGTTTTGTTAAACATGAATTTAGAACAAGTCAAGAGACGATCTACAGAACAGGATATTGTGAAATCTTAAAAAAAAAAATTTTTTAGATAGTAATTACAATCTTTTTAATAAGCCGGGTGAAGAGGGGAAAAGGTCAAATAAATTCTATTCCTATTTTAAGTTACCTTTTAACATATTCCAAAACTCATAATAAATTTTATTATTAAAATTTCTAATACTCTTAAATGAAACATGATTATCAGGTTCATTATAATCAATTTCAATTCCCCATAGGGACTTGTCATCATATGGAAGTGTTCCATATCGCAAATCTGCGATTAAATTATTATAATCAGGGTGTAAATAAATAAAATTTTGTGAAAAATAAGCAAATCGGATTATGTCTTTTCGCTGAGTAGATTTTTTTGGTGTTTCGGGAAAACCAGTTTCTTTGTCAATACCTTTAACTTTTGACCCTTCCTTAAAATTTGG
>PALU01000014.1 GCA_002706585.1 Rickettsiales bacterium | reverse complement strand
CCACGTTGATAGGCTGGATGTGGAAGCGCAGTAATGCGTGCAGCTGACCAGTACTAATAGCTCAATTGGCTTGATTTATGCACTGAAAAAAATTTTATGATTAAAAATATTGATAGTTTGTAATTATATCTCTAAAAAATTTCCAATGTTTAAAAAAAAGAAAATTTTATGTGTTATCCCAGCTCGAATAGGCAGCAAAGGAATTAAAAAAAAAAATTTAAAAAAATTATACGGCAAACATCTTTTTGAATGGCCATTAGATGAGGCAAAGAAATCAAAATATATAGACGATGTACTGGTTACCTCTGATTCTGTCGAAATTATAAATAAATCTAAAAAAAAAGGAGCTTTGGCTCCTTTTAAAAGACCTAAAAAAATTTCTTCAGATAAGTCAACTAGTATTGATGTTGTTTTACATGCAATTAATTTTTTGGAAAAAAATAAAAAATTTTATGATTATATAATATTACTTGAGCCCACCTCTCCACTAACAACACACAAAGATATTGATAAAGCGATATCTAAGTTATCAGAAAATAAAAAAGCAAAATCTATAGTTGGGGTTACCTTAAACATAGGTCGTCATCCTTACTATAACTATACAATTAAAAAAAATGGTTTAATTTCTCCTTTTTCAAAAAAAATAGTAAATTTAAGAAGACAAGATTTACCAGCATGTTACTATTTAAATGGAAATTTATATATAAGCGAAGTGAGATATTTGAAAAAGACAAAAAGTTTTTATCATGACTTTACGTCTGCTTTTGTTGCGGAAAAATGGAAATCAGTAGAGATAGACGATCAGTATGACTTTATAATGACCGAATCAATTATTTCAAAAATGAATGGCTAATTTAGGACAAAAATATTTAGTTAGGGCAAAAAAAATTATTCCTGGAGGTAATCAATTATTGTCTAAACGAAGTGAGATATTTCTTCCAAATCATTGGCCAAATTATTTTAAAAAAGCAAAAGGTTGTAAAATAACAGACTTAGAAAATAAATCTTATTATGATTTTGCAGGTATGGGTGTTACAGCTTGTATAGTTGGTTACTCTGATAAAGATATAAATAGCTCTGTAAAAAAAACAATTAAATTAGGCTCAATGACAACCCTAAATAGCCTAGATGAATTAAAACTAGCTGAGGAAATTTTAAACATCCACACCTGGGCAGGTATGGCTAAATTTTGCAAGTCGGGAGGTGAAGCTTGCATGATTGCAATTAGAATAGCAAGGGCTTACTCAAAAAAACAAGGAATAGCATTTTGTGGATATCATGGTTGGCATGACTGGTACTTAGCTGCAAATTTAACAAATAGTAAAAATCTTGATAAACAACTTTTAAGAGGGTTAAAAACAACAGGGGTTTCAAAAACTTTCAAGGAATCAATTTTTCCTTTTAATTATAATGATATCGACTCATTTGAAAAAATAATAAAAAAATATAAGAAGAAAATTGGAATTATCATCATGGAACCTCGAAGAGAGCAAACTCCAAAGAAAAACTTTTTAGGAAAAATAAAAAAAATCGCAAAAAAAAATAATATAATATTGATATTTGACGAAATAACTTCTGGTTTTCATGAGAATTTAGGAGGCATACATTTAAAATACAATGTAAATCCAGATATAGCTATATTTGGAAAAGCAATTGCAAATGGATATCCAATTTCAGCAATTATTGGAAAAAAAAAAATAATGAATAATTCTCAAAAATCTTTCATATCATCCACAATGTGGACTGAGGGAATCGGTTTTTCCGCTTCACTAGCAACAATAAAAAAAATGAAAAAATATAAAATTCAAAAGAGCTTAGTCAGATATGGTAAAATTATTAAATCGGGATGGCAAAAAATTGCAAAAAAAAATAAAGTAGACATTATGATATATGGATTAGACTCAATACCTTGTTTTAAATTTTCTTATAAAAATTCAGTAGCTTTATCAACATATTTTACTCAAGAAATGTTAAAGAGAGGTTTTCTAGCAAATACATCACTCGCTACTTCTTTTTCTTATAATGAAAGTATAATAAATAAATATTTAAAATCTGTTGATAAAGTTTTTGGAGAAATCTCATTAATTTTAAGAGGTAAAAAAAAATTAATTTTAGATGGTCCGATGAAACACACAACATTTAGGAGATTAACATAATGTATCAAAATGATTATTTTTATTTAAATAATTTAAAATCTATAGTTTTTCTTGGAAATCTCTCAAATATTGAAGAATTAGTAAAAATTAATAAAAAATTACGAATTAACACTACGGTTATAACTGGTACTGATCAATCTAAACAAATTAATTCAAGATTAAAACATTACATATTTAATAAATTAGATAATAAACTTAAAAATTTTATTAAAAAAAAATTTGATCCAGAAACAACATTATTTGTCTCATTGGGCGCTAGATATATATTTAAAAAAGAACATATTAATGAATTTTTTTTTAATAAATTAATCAATTATCATGCAGCTAGATTGCCATTTGATGCAGGTGGGGGCGGATGGTCATGGAGAATTATGAAAAATGATAGGATTGATAATCAGCTTTTTCATATTATTGATGAAAAAATTGATGGAGGACCAATAATAGATACTCAATCAAGTTTAATCCCAAAGAATATAATTACACCCAAAGAATTTGAGGAATTTAGAAAAAAAAAATTTAAAATTTTTTACTCAAATTTTATAAAAAAATTACAAAAACAATTTAAATTTAAGTTAATAAATCAATTGGAATATACAGGAAATTATTATCCTAGACTTAAAACTAAATATAATGGATGGGTTGATTGGAATTTAGATGCTCACGATTTATTATATTTTATAAATGCTTTTGATGATCCATTTGAAGGTGCTAGTACTTTTGTAAATAATAAAAATTTTAAAAAAGTTTTTGTAAAAAAAGCCCAAGTTCACGGCGGTGAACAACTAAACCATCCTTATATGACTGGTCTAGTTTTAAAAAAAAATAAAAGCTGGATTATTGTAGCTACTGCAGGCAAGTATTGTTTAATATTAGAAGAAGTCTTGGATCAAAAGGGAAAAAATGTAATAAATAAAATAAATGTTGGAGATAGATTTTTTTCAAAGAAAGAAGTTTTGGATAAAGCAAAGTCACTTAGAATCTTTTATAATACTAAAGGATTAAAAAAGTAGAATCTATCAAACTTAATGCAAAAAAAAATTTTATTATTTTATATAAAAGTTAATAATTTCTTTTACAGTTAAATTCAAAGAGTTTTCAGTGTTGTATTAATTTTTATTTCCAAAGTTAATTATTTTATTTTTTTGAAAATTATCATATTTTTATGTATTTCATATAATAAATATTTAAATGCCAAATAAAATAATACAAATAGCAATAGATAGTCCGGCCGCTAGTGGTGCAGGAACACAAGCTAAATTAATATCTAAATTTTTTAATTTATATTATTTAGATACTGGTAAACTCTATCGGATATTAGGTAAAATATATTTAAATAATAAAAAAAAAATAAATTATAAAAATTTTTGAAAACAAGATTAAAAATACTAAACCTTTTGAATTGGGCAGTAAAAAATTATTAAGCAATGATATAGGGATGGCCGCAGCTTACCTTGCTAAGGATAAAAAAATAAGAAAATTTGTATCAAATTATCAAATTAAAATCTCTGAAAAACCACCCAAAAAATTTCTAGGAGTTTGTTTAGATGGTCGAGATATTACTTATAACATAATGCCAAATGCAGATGTAAAATTCTTTATGACTGCTAATCTAAAAGAAAGAGCTGAAAGGCGATACAAAGAGTTAAGAAAANNNAACCACAAAATAACAAAAAAAGAAGTTTATAAAAGTATAAAAGAAAGAGATAAAAGTGATTTTACTCGCAAAATTTCGCCTTTGAGAAAAACTAAAGATTCAATATTAATAGATACATCTTATATAAGTATTAATGAATGTTTCGCTAAATTAAAAAAAATAATAAAAAAAAAATTAAATAAATAAAATGAAAAAAAAATTGTTATATTTTTTTTGTATATTTCTTTTTTTTCCAAATGTTAGTGTTGCATATGTAGATCCAGGTATATTCGCGCTTATCTGGCAATCAATAGTTGCTATAATATTTGCCTCATTAGCGTACTTTAGATTATTTTATTCTAAAATGGCAGAGGGATTGAAAAATTCTGTTTTATTTTTCGACAAAAAAATTTTCATTATTTTTTATGATTTTCTTTTATTGGTTTTAGTTATTGTAACTCCAATAATTAATCTTATTAAAAATAACAAAATTTTTTTCGGTATAAATGATTACATAGAAAGCTCAATGACGTTATTAATTTTATTCATCTTAATAATTTTATTAATCTCATTTATATTTAAAATTTTTTCAATTAAAAAAAGTCATATTTTTTTTTTATCGCTTTTTGTTTTAATATTCTCTTATTTGTCAAGTTCTATTGAAGAGTTTTTTATTAAAAGTTTTCTAAACCAAGAAACTATTATTTATTTAAGGATTATTTCTTTAATACTAACACCAATAATATTAATTTATTTTTTTAAAAAAATCATAAAAATAGGAATAAATAAAGTAAGAGTTTTTTTTTCTATTTTCATTATAACTATATTTTTAAGCTCTTCTCTTTTATTAATTAAAGATAGTCAAAATTTAAAAAAAAATAAAAATGATAATGTTTGGGAACACAAAGAAGCTGCTATAAAAGAAATACCTTTAAATGATAATGTTTTTTTTATTTTAACAGATGCTTATCTCTCTCCAAAATATTTTGAAATTCTGTACCCAGACGAAAAAAATCTTTTATTTGAAAAATTAAATAAAAATAACTTTTTTACAAGATATAATTCTTACTCAAGTTACTCTAGTTCAGTATTTTCTATTCCAAGTATTTTTAATTCAAATATTTTTTCAGATGAAATTTCAATCAATGACTATAAATTAAGTTTAAGAAAAAAAGAAAATATTCTAGATTATAGTTTTTTTACAAAAACATTGGCTAAAAACAATTTTAACCACAAATTCTTCATGTGTGACTTTCAATATGTTTTTAAAAAAAGATTTTGTAAAGAAAGACATACTTATATATCCTTAATTAAGGATATAACAATAATAGAAGGAATATATTTTTATAACACTTTTTACCGAGCTTATAAAAAGGCAATCTTATTGTTATATAATTTCAACTACTTTAGAAATATGGTTGATTCACTTACTGGAGATGAAAATGAAGATTTATTATTATATTTAGAGGACAAAATTAAAAATATAAAAAAAGATGAAAAAAACTTTTTTAGTATATATTTTTCAAAACCGCACGTTCCTTTTATTCTGAATAGTAATTGTACATGGAAAACTATACCTTTAAGTGAAAATGTTAAAAATNGTTTTTTAATAAATGATGAAAATAAAAGGATTCAAGGTTATTTAGATAATGTTAATTGTACAAATAATTATTTAGTTAAACTCATAGATATTATTGAAAAATATAATGAAGACCCAATTATAGCGATCTTATCAGATAATGGCCCCGTACTAAGACCTAGCAAGTATTTAAATAATAAAATAAATAAAAAAAATTTGCTTCTGCTTGATCAAAATTCATCGCTTTTTTCCATAAAGAATTCAAAAAATTGTTTGAGCAAATTTAATAAAAATAAATTACATCATGTAAATATCTTAAAGATTATTTTTTCTTGTAACGATGAATCATTCTACTCAACGTTACCATATGAAATGTATTTAAATCCAATAACCGGTATAACTAATTTTAAATTTGAGAAAATCATTCTTAATGAATAGCTTCATAAATTCAATTAAAGAAATTTTAAGATATAAAAAAATTGATAAAGTTTTTAGAGAAATAGTTTTTTTTACTGAAAATAATAACTACAGTTTCTTTTTTAAAAATATAATCGACTCTCTATTGGATAAGCAAATTAATGTAACAATTATTTCAAATGATAAACATGATATTTTTTTAAAAAATAATAATAAAAATTTAAAAGTTTTTATTATAGATAATTTTTTTTTGCTTCAATATTTTTTTTCAAATATCAATTGTAAAAATTTTATTATGACAACTCCTGATTTAGGTAATGGAATTATCAACAAATCACCATTTGCAAAAAATTATATTTATATATTTCATTCATTAATAAGTACCACTGTAGCATATAAAAGAAATGCATTTAAAAATTATGATACTTTTTTTTGCCCAACAACTATCCACTTAAAAGAATTAAAAGATTTTTTTGAGGGCGAGAAAAAAGAAAAAAAATTAATAAAAGTTGGATATCCAAAAATAAATGAATTAAAAAATTTTAAACCTCAAATTATTGATAAAAAAAATAAAATTTTAATAGCTCCTACCTGGGGTGTTGATAGCGTGGTAAATAAATATGAAATTTTTATACTTATAGAAAAATTATTGGAAAAAGAATTTAATATAATATTTAGACCTCATCCAATGTCATTTGAAAAAGATAAGGAATCAATAAATAAAATTTTAAAAAAATTTAATAAATATGAGAATTTTAATCTGAGTAAGGATAAAAATAATCTAGAAGTATTTTATAATTGTGAAAACCTAATTACTGACTGGTCAGGATCTGCAATCGAATTTAGTCTAGCTTTTAAAAAACCGTCTATTTTTTTAGATACCGACCAACGAATTAGAAATGAGGATATTAATAAAAAAAGTGAAATTCTCTCAAATACATTTGAAAATATTTGCAGAAGTGAAATTGGTATAATTTTAAAAACCGAAGATTATGAAAATATTGAAGAGAAAATAAGTGATATTAAAATAAATCAAGAAATTTACCAAAAGCGAATTATAAATTTTGAAAATAATTTTTTTTACAATGTAAAAAATTCTCTTGAGGTAAGCGTCTATGAAATAATGAAATTATACGAAAAAAGTAGTTAAAGCTTATCATGAACACTTTCTGCAACTAATCTATGACCCTTTATATTAAAATGGTCATCATTTGGTAAAAAAAGATTTTTATATGAATTTGGACCATCTTCTTTGTAGGAGACAGAAAAGAAATCTTCAAAAAGGTTTATTAACTTACATTTTTTGGAAACACAAAAATTTTCCATAGTTTTAATGAAAGCTGTATTGTCTATAAAATATTGACCTGGAGTAGGAAAAATTACAAAATACATTTCGAAATTGAACTCCTCTGAAAGCTGATTAAATTTATTTAAAAAAATTAAACCTTCATTTGATTTTTCAAAATTTACGTAATTAATGTTTTTTAAATTTTCTAAATTATTATTTACTATATTTTTTTCAATTGGAAAAAAGAATGATTTGATTTTCCATAAATTTACATAAGTGAGAGGAAAAAGTTCTCTTAATTTTTTTTTGAAATTGTTGTTATTTTTTCTTGAATTATAATTCTCCAAAATAATTGTTTTTGGTATTTTATTTTCTGTAATAATTTTGTATTCATTATTAAATTGATTAAAATCATTTACACTAGTTACAAACAAAAATAATTTTTTTGTTTGTAAACCATTTTTCAAAAAAAAATTAATCTTTGTATACGAGTTTTCAAAACCATATCCGTTTACACCCATATTTATTATTTTTTTATTATACTTTTTTTGAAATAATCCTGAAAAACTATCTTCAAAACTAACACCTGTACTTTCTACGATACTATCACCTATAAAAATAATATCATGAAGAGTTTCATTAAAACTTTCGTTTTTTCCATTACACAAAAATCTAAAAGCATTTTGATCAGTACAAAACATTACTGGTTCACCTGGGGGGTCCGAATTAGAGAATTGATAAGTTTTAGTTATATTTGGTTTTAAATTCATTCCAAATATATCATGATATTCTCTTGCATCATCTCTTTCTGATTTTAAAAAGTTTTCGCCAACAAAAAAATCTAGAGATAAAACTAATAAGACTATCGCAAAAATCTGATATAAAAAAAAACTAAATCTCATCTGTAAATAATTTATACCTTTAAAAGTATATTTTTTAATATTAATATCTATTTATAAAATTTTTNATTTGTTAAAATAAAATTTTATAAAAATATAGTAATTTATTTTAAAATAAACTAGTAAATACCATATTTATGAGCTCAAAAATTGATGAAGAAAATCTGGATCAATTATCATGGGATATGTTTTACAAGTATTCGTCTACAGGACCAAGATTTCCTAAAAAAGTTTCTGCTTTCAATAGATTAATTTGTCATACAAAAAATTTTTTTATAATTTCAGGGTATGGTGCTTTTACACCTGGCTATATGATTTTAATTACTAAGGAATTTGTACCTTCTTTTAGTTTGATAAAGCAGGAGAGCTATGAAGAATTAACTTCCTTAATTAAGCTTTTGAAAGAATATATTTCATTACAATACAACAGAAAAGTAGCAACATTTGAGCATGGTATGTGCGCTTGTATCGGAGGGTTAGATAGAGCACATTTACATATTATGTCTATGCCTAAAAACACTAAAAGCTTAGAATTAGAAAAATCTATTAACTCTACTTTAGAAAGCAGAAAAGCAGGAATAGATCACATAGTTTACAAAGGCTACAAATTNGAAAATAAACATGACATAGAAAGTATTTTACAAATTGTGAAAAATAAAAAAAAAGAAGAATCGGAAATAAAGATTGTAGGAAAATTATTAAAATTAAAAGATATTCAAAACCTAAATCACGAAAAGTGGCCATTTATATCTTTACCTCATGTGATGAAAGGTGGTCATTATGTTTATTTCAATAGCAATATGAAAAAAAGTAGTTTCTTAACTACTCATAATTTTCAAACTCAAATGGGCAGAGAAATTGTTTTTAAAAATGAAATGAGAAAAAATAAAAAATTTGAAAGTCAAATTAATAAATTAGATAATTTTTCAGAAAAGTGGAAATGGCAAAATATGACTTTTGAAGAGAATATTTTAAAAACTATTATTGATGCAAAAAAAAATCTTAAACCTTCTAAAGGTTTTATAAATAAATATAATTTAGAAATATTATAATTTATTTATTTAAAATGTTTTTTACTTTGAGGTTTTCAAATATTTTATTATCAATTAAATATTCAGGTAATTTTTTTTTTCTATTAATTAATTTTCTAATTTTAGTTCCATTGATATCTAATAAGGAATTTTTATTTTTAGAATTTTTACAAATACATTTTTTATTTGTTATTTTCTTACAATACATGCAAATTTTAGGAGATTTATATTTGATTATTTTAATTTGTAGTTTTTTTTCATATTTAATACATAATTTTTGCGAGGCATATTTATTGTAAAAGTTTTTATAACCCGCATGATCTCTTCCTACTAAAAAATGTGTGCATCCATAATTTTTTCTAATAAGAGCATGAAATAATGCTTCTCTTGGACCGCCATATTTTGGAAAAATATTTATAAATGAAAAAAAAAATTTATGAGATAATTTTTGTTTTTTGTTTAATAAATTTTGTCTTCTTACTAAATATTTATTCGCATTAATTACAGCTTGTTCAGAATATTCCCCAAATTTAAAGTGACCAACAATTGGTTGAATTAAAATATTTTTACATTTTTTTACACCTAAAGAGTGAATCCATTCATGCCCTTTGTGAGGGACGTTTCTAGTATGAAAACCTACAATTTTTTTTAATCTTTTAATTCTTTTTTTTATTTCAATTGGTTTTGAAAAATTGATATGTTTAATTGCGTTTTTGTTAAAATTTAATATCTTCCCTGACAAAAATACACCATTTTCTTTTTCAAAGTATAGATAACCAGGATGTTTTTTGCTATTGGTTTTAAATAATTTTTTTCCAATAGTTTTTTTTTCTTTTTTAGAAAATTTATATTTAGTTTNTATACAAAAATCACATACATGAATTTTATCAAAAATTAGTTTAACAACTTTATTTATTTCACAAAATTTTTTATATTTTTTGATTATTGANAAATAGATTGGAAATGGAAAAAATTTTTTATTTTTAAGCTTCATTTTATTTACAACTGATAAGAAGTTTTCTTTATCCATAAATTCTTCGACCGGACTATAAATTTTGTATTTTAAATTACAGATCTCGAGGAAGTTTTTTTTGTCTATTTCTATTTTATTAATATGATTGTATATATTTTTCATGGTTTATGATCATATATCAATTGGTGGAGGTGTAATAGGAATTAACACAACAATAAATTTATTAAAAAAATTTTTAAAAAGCAAATTAAGAAAAAAAATAAAGCTATGTGTAGTTGACAAACATCTATCTAATATACCTGGGGGCATAGCATATGGAAAAAAAACATCAACTCACGGATACTTTAATAATCCATTAAGACTTTCTCATTTAGAATTACAAAAATATTTTAGAAATGTTAAAAATTTTGAAAAATTAAAAGATTATTTAAATATTTATGGTTCAAATTATGATATTAAAAAATTTAATAAAAATTTAAATATTTTAAAAACAAAAAATAAAAAAAAAATTAACGAATTATACCTCCCAAGAGTTGCATTCTCATTTTTACAAGAAAATTCGCTTTTAAAAATTTTAAATAAAATTAAAAAACAAAAAAAAAAAATTCAATTAGATTTTTATGAGGGAGAGGTAAAATCATTTAAAAAAAATAAAATAAAAAATTTGAAAATTTTTCCACTCAAAAAGTTTTCTAAATTTAAATTAATAATAAACAAAACTAATAAGGTTAATATTTCTTTTCAGACTAATAATAAAACAGCAAAAATTCTTTCATGTAAAAATATGACTATTGGTTTAGGTGTTACACCNCCAAAAAAATTAGTTAAAAATGAAATATACAATAAAAATTACATATGGGATTTTTATGCAGAAGGTGGCACATCTTATTTGATTAAAAAGATAAATGATAAACTTAAATCAAAGAAAAGTGTTAAGTTGTGTTTTATTGGTTCTAAGGCTGGTTTTTTAGAAAGTCTTCAAGAAATCTATANTTTAAGAAAAAATAATAAGAATCTTAAGATTTTTTGTTTTTCAAAAAAATTTGAAACTTTACAACCAGCCAAAATATCATTCAAAAAAAAGATTAAACTTAAATTTTTAAAAAAAAATAATAAGTCAATCTTGTCTGCAGAAAAGTTATTTAATGAAATTGAAAAAGAATTAGGACCAGAGTCTAAAAATAATAATACTAAATATTTAATTTGGACAAAAATTTTATCAAGTAATATTTTAGATTACTTTTTAAAAAAACTTCCTGAGGAAGAATTAATTGTTTATCAAAAAAAATATTTCCATAAAATTAGAGACCTAACAAGATTTACTTTTCCTGATACAATAAAAGTAAAAGATAATATGATTAAAAAAAAAATGATTAAAATTATTAGAGAAAAAGTGCACAAAATTAAATTATCAAAAGAATTTATAAATCTATATGGAGAAAAAAAAAAATATACTTTTGATGTCGTTGTAAATGTAACCGGTCCTTGTAATTTGGTCGAAACATCAAGGTTTTTATCTATATATAAAAGTATTTTAAAACTAAATATAGGAGATGAAAATGTAATTGCGGATAAAAATTTTTCATTAATTGGTACCAATAATTTATTTGCACCAGGAACTATTACAAGAGGATTTAACGATCAGAGAAAAACAATCATAAAAGCTATTATTAATAATTCTAATAAGTCATCTTTACAAATTTATAAAAGAATTTTAGGAAAAAATTAATATTATTAATTTTTTATTTATTTATTAGCTTTATAGTTTGACTAGCTACAAAGCTATAACCTTTATCTGTGTAATGATTTCCTAATATGCCACCATGAAATAACTCTTTTGGTTCTTTAAAATTTTTTAAAAGCAAATTAGTTAGATCCAAAGTATTTTCTCCAAAAATATTTTTTGCAGACTCTATTACTTTCTCTCTTGAATCAATCTCTTCATAATGCTTAAATTCTTCTGGATATAATCCCGTTATATCTGGTAAAAAAACAAAATATAATTTTATATTATTTTCATCTGTAATTCTTTTTACTTCAAATAAAATTTTTTCAAATAAATCCAAATCATTATTTGTAGGTTGAATATATTTTGTTGATAAACTAATAGTATTTATTCCAAATTTTTTTAGTAAAGACCTTGTATACCACAGCTTTAAAAAAGTCATTTTATTGAAATATTTTGTAAAAATACCATCNTGATTTTTAAGTTTNGTGTAATTTTTAATTTGTGTGTAAATATATTTATTTGCTACTTCATTGATTTCAATTTGTCTCTTAATTAAATTTTGGTCAAAATTTTTATTATCTAAATATTTCATTAATGTTTTGTTGTTTTTTTCATATCTTTGTAAATTAATTATGTCATTATGAAAATGATACCAAATTATTATTTTTGGATTGAATTTAAGAGCATACTCTTTTGCTGATGCCAACATCATCAAAGGTCCTGAACCTGCAAGTCCTAAATTAACAACTTTAATATTTTTTTTGCTTTCTAATTGACCAGCAATATTATTTTCTGGTCTAGAACAATGCCCTTCTACATAAGAGTCACCTAAAATAAAAATCTCTGCATTATCATAATTTTCATGAGAATTATTTAGACCTTTATAATCGGTATTGTAAATTACCCATTTACCATTTTCGTTGCACATAGCTATTTTTTGATTTGCCATTTTTGATAAAGGAAAAATTTTTTTCCCTTCATTTGTTTTATAGTCATCAAAATCTTTATTTTGAAATCTGTATACAGGAGTAAAATTTGGTAAAATTAAATCATTTTTTTTAATACTTTCTTCATACAACTCAAATGAGGTTCTTTCATCACAATCATTTACATCTTCACAATACAAGTTTTTTTTTAAATGAATTATTTGATCTATAGTTTTAATTGAAAGTATTAACTCTATGAAATAAATAGAAAGTAGAAATGAAAATATTAATAAAAATATTTTTTTCATTATGATATTAAATTTATATTAGATTTTTTTTTAAATTTTTTTAACATAAGATCTTATTTTTTTTAATAAATTTTTTATAGTATTTTGATTATCTACTTTATAAAATTTAAGATTACTCCTTAATGCCAACAATTTATCCGTCTCTTGATCGCCAACAATGAATGATTTTTTTTTATCAATTTTCCATTCTTTTAGTGCAATGTCTATCATTCCTGTATTTGGTTTTCTAAGTCTCTTGTCTTTAAGTTTGAATTTTTTATTTCCCCAGTAGTAAGGAGCAATATAAAATTTATCAATATGAGAACCTTTTTTGTTAATTTGTTTTTGCACCCAATTATGCAAAGTATCTACACTTTTTTGTGAATAATAACCTCTTCCGATTCCTGACTGGTTAGAGACAACAAAAACAAAGTAATTATTATCATTTAAAAATTTTATTAATTCAAATATTCCATTTTTCCATTTAAAGTTGCTTATTTTATTTACATATCCATAATCCTCATTAATCACACCATCTCTGTCTAAAAATGCTGCGGGCTTTATATAAGACTTGATAATTTTTTTATGAGATTTTTTAAAATCTGAGGGAATTCCAATATCTAAAAAATTATATTTGTCCTTATTATAAAATATTGACTGAATTTTATTAATTTTGAATAATTTAGGAAATATATCAGTTTCTAATGATATTATGCTTTCATTAAAAAATTTAAAAATTTTTTTGTTAAATATATATATTCCAGCATTTATATTTGATTTTGATTTTTCAATTTTTCCAAATCTTGAACCTGTATTATTTGTTGTAGCTATCCCTGCATAATTTTTTTTATTAAATCTAAGGAATAAATCTAAATAGTTAATATCAAAAATTGTATCTCCATTCATTACTAGAAAGTATTTATTTAATTTATTCTCTAATAGTTTTAATCCTCCCCCTGTTCCTCTTGGTTTTTTTTCATTAATACAAATTATTTTTGAATTAAAAATTTTTTTTTTATGGTATTTTTTTTTAAATAAAAAATGTTTGTAACAACATAGTAAGTAAATTTCTTTAATTCCATGTCTTGCTAAATTTTCTATTTGATATTCAATGAAAGGCTTTTTATTGACACGCAATAGGGGTTTTGGTATTTTTTTTGTTAGTTTTTTTAGCCTAGATCCTTTGCCGCCACAAAGAATAATAGCTTGATCAATCATATTTCATTTTCGATCAATTCACAGATTATATGACCAACTAAAATATGTAACTCTTGAATTCTATCTACTCTTTTTGCTGGTGCATTAAATACAATATTACAGTTTTTCATTCTATTTATTTTTTCACCAGTAAATAGAATCGTAAATATTCCTTTTTTTTTTGCAACTTTTAATGCCTCTATAATATTTTTACTTTTCCCACTTGTTGATATTGCTATCATAACATCACCTTTTGAGCCTAGAGCAATTAATTGTTTTGAAAAAATATAATCATATCCAAAATCATTTCCTATAGAAGTCAATGATGAGGTATTGGTGGTTAACGAAATTGCTGGAAGTGGTTTTCTTACCTTTAAAAATTTTGATACAAGTTCTGCAGTAAGATGTTGACTGTCTGCAGCGGATCCTCCATTACCACAAAAAATAATTTTTTTATTTTTTTTAATCGCTTTTAAGCAAACTTCGAAAATTTTATAAATTAGTCTTTGATATTTTATTTCCTGAAGAATTTTTAAATTTTTGATACTTTGACTAAGATTTGTATTTATAATTTCCTTATTTTTTGATGTTTTTACCATAATAAAAGGTCAATATATTTTTAGGTTTATTTGTATAATTTATTAACTATAAAGCAATATATTTATATAAGTTGGTTGCTATAACCCAACTCTGAATGTTTAAATTATAATAAATGAATAGTTTGTACATAATAATTTTTCTTTCTTTAATACCCACTTTATATTTTGCTTTTCAAACTAAAGATTTGCCTTTTTTTTTACCAAGCTTCACTACAGATAATGAAAAAATGTTGACTGCTGCTTCAAAAATAAAAATTTTTGATTGGCCATCAAAAGTTCATAATATTGAAAATTTAGGAGAGCAAGCCAGAAGTCATTCTAGAGAATATTATACAATTGTTTGTGCACTTTTCTTAAAAATTTTTAGAAATGCAAAAAATGATCATATAACTACGTTGGTGGGATTGTTTGCAAACTTTGTTTCTACTTTATTGGTTTACATAATTTTTTCTAATTATTTTAATCAAAATATTGGTTTTTTTGCGAGCTTAATTTATCTAACTTCATTTTGGAGTTTTCACATTATTTTATTTATTGGCCATGTGATTTTATCTCAAATGTTTTTTTTGTTATGTGTACTGACTATTCAAGTTGCTGAAGACCAATCATTAAATATTCAATTAATTTTATATTTAATTGCAGGTTGTTTAACTTTTATAAGTTTTCACTCTTCTAGTGCGGCTCATAAATATCCACCACTAGCTATCATAGCTTTTTTATTTGCTATAAGGAATGATTTTTCAATAATGATTAAATTGTTCGAGCAAGACACATTTTTGATTGTTGTAACTTTAATTTTTTCTCTTATTATAATCTACTCATTTATAAATCAAAAAAATAATCTGTATTTTAAAAAATTAGTTGTATCTTTAATTGTCTTTAATTTACTTTTCTTTGTTCTTATTTCTGCAATTTCAATAAGTATAGCGGGATTATTAAAAATAAGTTTTTTTTTATTTGGTTTTATTTTAATTTTTTTTCATATTACATTGCCATTAAAATCATTTGCCAGAAACGTTAAAAGATTAATAGTTTGGAGAAATAGTAGTTTTGTCAATCATTTCATACCATTCTCAAAATTATCAATTGAGGATCAAAAAAAAATATTTGGAAAAACTTTACCTAGTTTTTTTGTGGGAGGTGACTTATTTTGGAATTTAAAAGCATATTATATTTTTATGCCATTTATTTTTCCTGCTTATTTAATTTCTGTTGTTTTATTTATATTTATTTCAGTTTATGATTTTGTCGTTCTTGATAGCTTTGAACTTTTTAAAAATTTTTTATTTTTATTTTTTATTAGTATTGTTCCTACATTAGTACATGAGCTAACAAAAGGTTTGAAAGTTGCAAAGGCATATTATTCGACATTAATATGCTTTATTCTTTTTATATTTGGATTTTTATTTAATTTGGAGCTTAGTTCTTTGTTTGATTCTCAAAAATATAGCCAGATATTATATAATTTATTATATTTGATTTGTTTTATACAATTTATTCATTCTTTCAAAATTTTAAAAGAAAATCTTGAATCAAGAACATANGTNAAAAATTTANANAATTTTTTNANAAAAAATAATATCTGGGAGTTTAATACTTATGAAACTAAATATAATGATAACTTTATAAAAAATATGTTATCAGCTTTTCCAGATAAATTTAAAATAAGTATAATTAATAATATTAACGAATTAAAAAATAAGACAAATAAAATACTAATAGTCCCACCCATAACATCAAAAGTATTTTTTTTTAATACCGTACATTCAGCTTTAATAGATGGTCATTTTAATAAAGATCCAGATTTAGTAAAAATAATAGAAACCAAAGAAATTGAAAATTTTGCATTAAAGAAATTTAAAACTATGAGTTCTTATCCTTACTATATCTATGACGACGAAGTTTTATCCTATATGTCAATTTATTTAAAAAGAATAAATGATGAAGATAGGTATAAAGGTCTTGGATGGGTTTTAGATCTAAATTCTAAATGAATATAACAATAATCATACCAACAAGAAATAGATTTGACGAATTAAAAAGATTAATTTTTTATTATAAAGATCAAAAATTTACAGGAAATATTTTTTTAGTTGATAGCTCACAAATAAAAGTATTCAAAAAAACAAAGAAATTTTTAAAAAATTTTAAAGATAAAAAAATCAAACATTTTCGTTACGTAGGGAGACCTTTTGAATGCACGAAATTTGTAACAAATAAGATAAAAACAAAATACGTATGTTGGTCTGGAGATGATGACTTTTATATTGTGAATGGAATAAAGAAATCGATTAAAATTTTGGAAAGAAATAGAGAGATTGGTGCTTTAAATGGATTATCTATAGTTACAAAACTTACAAAAAGAAATTCGTTAAACTTTATGAGTTGGTCAATTTATGATAATTTTGAATCTTCAAATCCTAAATCAATAAATAGACTAATAAAGATTTTAAACAATTATAAAGTGCCTATCTTTTCAATTTTTAGAACAAAAAATTTTACACGAATTATGAGATATATCCCTGGTCGTTCTGATCGTAAATTATGTCCAACAAGAATTATCCATGATGAATATTTGGAAAGTTTTTTAATTACACATTTTAATAAAATTTATTATTTTAATTTTCCATTTTTAATAAGAACGGTTCCAGATAAAAAATATGCAACTCAAAGTGTTGAAAATTTAAAAAAAAACAGCCGATTTAACTTTGAACGACAAAAATCGATTATTTATTTGAAAAATATATTTAATAAGTTACTCAAAAATGATGAAGATAAAAAATTATTTTCTAATAATTTAGAAATATTTTTTGATAAGATTAATAAAAAGAAAATTAATTTTATTTTTTTTAAGTTTTTAAATATGCAAACAAGAAAATGTTATATTAAATTATTTACAAAAAATATCGATTATTTTTTAAAAATAATAAATAATATTAAAAATTAGAAACTGCTATAATTATAATAAGTAAAAATTATATATGGATTTAACTATTTTAATACCAACAAAAAATAGGCATAATCATCTAAAAAAATTATTAAAATATTACAACGATTATAATTTTACAGGTAAAATATTTATTTTTGATATCTCTGATTTAAGAATTTCAAAAAAAAATTTTAAGTTTGTTAATAGCCAAAATAATAGAAATGTTTCTATATTTAAATTTAAAGCCTTTCCCTTTCAATGTTTTAAAAAATTCAAAAAATTAATTAAAACAAAATATGTTTGCTACTCAGGAGATGATGACTATTTTATAATAGAAGGTTTAAAGAAAATGTTACAATTTTTAAATCACAATAAAAGTGCAATAGCTGTTAACGGGACATCAATTACTCTTGGATTGGTTGGAAAAAATTATAATAAAGTAACTGGTTTTGGAATTTATGAGAATTTTTCAACTAATAAAAATAGCTCGATCGAAAGACTTGATGATTTGATGAAGAAATATTTAGTTCCTTTATTTTCATTATTTAGAACAAAAAAATTCTTAGAAATGCTTGATGTAGTACCTGAAAAAAATGAACTGTCATATTGTCCATCTAGAGCAGTTAATGACGAATTGTTAGAAAGTTTTTATTTTACTTTTTTAGGAAAAATAATTCACAAGGACTATCCATATTTAATAAGAACTGTTTCTGGTTTAGAAAAAGGTTATAAATTGGATCATCTTGAACATGGATATCAAAAATCTTACAATTATCTTCAGAAAAAAATACTTAATAAAATTAAAAATAAAAAAGACTATAGAACTTTAAATGACAAATTTAATCAATTTTTTAAAAAAAGACTAATTTT
>PALU01000013.1 GCA_002706585.1 Rickettsiales bacterium | reverse complement strand
TGAAATCATTGAACCAAGAAAAAGAAAAATTGTAAAAAAATCATATGCTTCAAACTTTACAAGGAAAGAATAACTAATGAGTGAAGATAAAAAAAATTATTGTCCACCCTGGTTATTTAAATTAACTTCGTCTGTGATTGTTTATGATTATATAGTCAGAGATAGAGCTATTTTCTTTTCTCTAAAAAAATTTACATCCTATCTTTGTAAAAAATATGAAGATGTTGATTCCAATGAAATAGAAACAGCATCAAATATAATAATTCAATTTCTAGGCGAATTAAAAATTGATAAAAATACATATCTCCTGATAAATCATTTTATGTATAATATCATAAGAGATATAAAGCCTGCTGAAAAAGGTCTCTTAAAAAAAGATCCCTATAATGGAACTAAAACAAAAGAATATTCTGTAGATGAAATTATTCANNACAATTTAGAGTTTTTTGCTTTGCATGCAGATCTGGACTTACAAGAAAATCTCCAACAGGATGGGATATTCTTAATGAAAATGATTTAGGAGAATTTAGGGAAGTATTAGCTTCTGAATTTAGTATTGATGATATGATTGATAACTTAATAGAATAAAATGAGAAAGTATTTTTTTTTAGTAGTCTTTTTATGTTTTTCTTGTATTGAGAAAAACACAGATGTGAATGAACTAAAGAATGCAGTAGATAATCCATTTAGAAAAGATTCTAACAAAATTAGAGATNAATATAGAAACCCCATAGACACATTAACTTTCTTTGAGATATCAAGAGATAAAAAAATATTGGAAATAGTTCCAGGGTCAGGATGGTATAGTGAAATTATTAGTCATTATATGAAAGATACTGACAACTTTACAGTGGCAATTTACGATGAACCACCAGTAAAGTTTTTAAATAAAATTCAAGAAGATTTCACTAGTTATTTTAAATTAAACAGAAAGAATTTTGGTGAAATAAATATAATAAAAATCGATAATAATTATAAACTTAAAGATGAAATAGAAAAATATGACCTTGTTTTAACATTCAGGAATACACATAATTGGCTTGATTCTGGTAACGCAAAAAAACTTTATAAATCTATTAACGGAATTTTAAAAAAAGGCGGTACATTAGGAGTTGTGCAACATAGAGCTCATGAAATTGCAGAATTTGATTTTAAAAAAGGGTATGTTAGAGAGTCTTACCTTATAGATTTTATTGAAAAACAGGGTTTTNAACTTTCAGGAAAAAGTGAAATTAATTCTAATCCGAAAGATTTAAAAAATTATAAAAAAGGTGTGTGGACTTTACCACCTAGGTTAGCTGAGGGAGAAAATAATAAAGCTTTATATTTAGAAATTGGTGAAAGTGATAGAATGACACTTAAATTTATAAAAAAATAGTATGTTACACATTATAGTTGCCACTAGTTCAGAAGCAAAACCCTTAATTAACTTTTATAAACTCAAAAAAAATAATAGAATTTCAGAATTTCAAATTTTTGAGAATAACAAAATTGATATTTCTTTAACAATAAGTGGAATTGGGAAAATTTCATCTGCGTTAGCTACATGTTTTACCTTTTTTATATTTGGAAAAAAAAAAAATAATTTATGGCTAAATTTTGGTTTGGCAGGAAACAAAGAGTTAAAAATTGGAGAGATTATATTGGTCAGTAAAGTGACAGATAAGTGTGATAATAAAAAAAAATTCTTTCCATTTTTCTTAAAGGAGTTTGATATTAAACGAAAAGAATGCATTACATATGATAAACCTAACGTTAAATATAATAATTATTTATCAGACATGGAATCTATAGGGTTTTTTTTTTCAGCTAATAAATTTTCTACAAAAGAATATATTTTTTCNCTCAAAATAATATCTGATAATGAAAATGAATTCATCGATTTCAAATCTAAAAAAATTGTATCTGAATTAATTTTAAAAAAAATACACAAAATTGATGATTTTATTAAGAAATTAAAAAATATAAAAANCACTTCTTTAAAAGAAGACTATTTGAATGATTGCTTACAAAGGTTTACAAAACAATATTCATTTACTTTTAGTCAAGAAATAAAGTTAAAAAAGTTGTTAAAAGTTTACTTATCTAGGAAAGATCAGGTGTTAGAAAATTTTTTTATAAAATTTCATAATGCAGATTCTATTATTAATAGTTTAAAAAAATACTTAAAATATGAAATTTGATTCAATATACATTGAAAGAGATATTATGGATCTTAAAGATGTAAAAATAATTTTAAAAAAACATAATTCAGAAAATATTATTGAATGTGAAAATTATAAAGAAATTTTTAATTTAAAAAATCAAAATTTTAGATTACAAAAAAATAATCTATCTTTAATTTTGGCAAAAAAAAGAAATAATTTAATTTTAAAAACACCTGATCAATTTAATATTGGTTTTAAGGAGAACTATTATTTTTCTCATATGTTAAATTGCATTTATGATTGTAAATATTGTTTTTTGCAAGGAATGTATAATTCTGCAAATCTAGTTTTTTTTATTAATTATAATGACTTTGCAAAAAAAATAAAAGAAATCTGTAAAAGTTCAAATAGATCTATATGTTTTTTTTCAGGTTATGATTGCGATAGTTTAGCATTAGAAAAAATAACTAACTTTTCTCGTTATTTTATAAATTTATTTAGAAACTTAAAAGGGCATTTTTTAGAAATAAGAACAAAAAGTGTTAATATTTCCTTTTTAAAAAATATAAAAGTAACTAAAAATGTAATTATAGCATTTAGTTTGAATCCCAATGATATAATAAGTGAATTTGAGATCAAAACTCCAAGTTTAAAAAAAAGAATTAAAGCAATATCTTATTTACAAGGCTTAGGTTGGAATATTGGACTTAGATTTGACCCTGTTATGTATTCAAATAATTTTGAAGAATGTTATAAATTTTTTTTTAAAGAAATATTTTCAAATATAAATTCAAAAAAAATACATTCAATTACAATAGGTAGTTTTAGAATGCCAAAGAAATTTTTCTCTAAATTATCAAAAATAAGGCCTTTTGATAATTTTTTATATCAAAATTATAAAGCCAATAGGGCTGTTGTTGGTCATGAAAAAAAAAATGAAATTCAAGAATTTTGCTTAAATGAAATCAAAAAATATACCGATGCCGAAAATATATTTTTTAATTAAAATATTCTGTCTTTAAATTTGAATTTCTTACATTTAAAGTTTAAAGAGCTTCTGGAATTATCTTCATATCTAAAAAACTCTACAACTAAAGTTCCTGAAAACCTCCCAATAATACCAGTTACAATCCCGTTGGAGTCTGGATAAAGTTCAACATTTTCTGCTATCCATGAGATATTGGTTTCGCTAAGTTTCATTTCTTTAGCATAAAAATCAAGACCACCAAGTTCAACCCTTTTAGAATCACTGTGAATATTTACAAACATATCTTTTACGTCAATTGTATGATTTTTTTTTACTGTGTTAGTACAGATTAGATTTAATTCAACAGATTTTGAAAATAAAGGATAAAAAAGAATTAATAAAATGATTCTAATCATTCTTAATAATTTCAAAAAAAAAAAATAATGTCAAATTTAATTTTTTTTCGTAATNGAAAATAAATTAAATGATATATTCATAAGTNTAGAATTATGTTTAAAAGAAGACTCTATATCGAAGATAACTTGGATCCTTTTCCCATAAGTAGAACCAAGATTGATTTATTTTTTGAATGCAAAAGATGTTTCTATTTAGATTTAAAATTTGGAATTAAAAGGCCCCATGGCACCCCACTTGTTATAAATAATAGAATTATTGAACAAATAAAAAAGGAATTCGATTTTTTTAGAGATAAAAATATGGTTCATCCAGAGATTTCAAATTTAAAAAGAAATCTTATACCGATCAAGCATGATAAACTTATTGAGTGGAAAAATTCCTTTAAAGGAATAAGATATACAGAAAAAAAAACAAATCTTCAATTGTATGGGACAATTGATGATTTATGGTTAGATAAAGAAAATAACAAAAAAATATGCGTTATATATAAAAGCACTTCAAAAAAGGATCCACTTGATATAACTACCATTTGGCCTGGATATTGGAAACAATTATCATTTTATTCTTTTCTTCTAAAGAAAAATAACGTTGATATTTCATCAAATGGACTAATTTTATATATAAATGCGTCTAATGAGCTTGATTCTCAAAATTCAGAATTAAAATTTGATTTCTATTTATTTGAAAAAATTCTAGATTTTTCTTGGATTGAAAAAACTATTTATGAGGTATATGAGTTATTAAATAATAAAAATATCCCAGATTTAAATGGGAAGTGTAAATTTTGTAATTATTTTAAAAATATAAAAAATAAAATAGATGAAACATCATGAGATTGTAAAATTATTAGAATCTTCAAATTCTAGAAAATTTAAAGAAGGAGTATTATTAGATCAGATGAAACTTCAAAATAAAGTTTTTTTTGAAGGACTTTCATTAGCATATAACAAGCTTTTAACTTTTGGGGTTAAAAAAATTCCTGAATCAAATACTGATGGAAATGGTTTGGATTGGGAAGTTTTTAAATTACTTGCCCAAAAACTATTAAATAGAGATTTAACTGGGCATGCTGCACGTGACGAAATTATTAGTCATATGAATAAGGCTACGACTAGTGAGTGGAATTTTTTTTACAGAAGAATTTTGATAAAAGATATGAGATGTGGATTATCAGAAAAAACTATTAATAATGTAGCTAAAGCAAATAAATATAATGATTATTTGATTCCAGTTTTTGCTTGTCAACTTTCTCAAGATTGNGAATTGCATAAAAAAAAGCTTATAGGTAAAAAAATTTTACAAATTAAACTTGATGGTGTGAGGGCAATTTCTGTTCTTTATCCAAATGGNAATGTAGATATCTTTAGTAGAAACGGCAAACAATTAATCAATTTTAGTAATATTGAAAATGAATTTAAGAAAATATCAGATTTAAATTTAATCNCTTCTGCTATAGTCTTAGATGGTGAAATCGTAAGCAAAAACTTTCAAGAATTAATGAAGCAAATTCATAGAAAAAATGCTTTACAAAATCATGATGCTAAACTTTATCTTTTTGATTTTCTATCTTTTGAAAATTTCTCAAAAGGAGAAGAGAAAATTTCACAAAAACAGAGAATTCAAAACTTAAAAGATTGGTATGAAAAAAATTTCAAGGGAAATTCAAAAATTAGAATTTTAGATCATATTCATGTTAACCTTGATTCTCATGAAGGAAACAAAGAATTTGAAAAATTTAATAATGATGCTGTCGTAAATGGTTATGAGGGAATTATGATTAAGGATCCAGAATCATTCTATGAATGTAAAAGATCAACAAATTGGTTAAAATCAAAACCATTTATAGAAGTTTCACTTAAAGTCATAAATTATGAAGAGGGTAGTGGAAGAAATAAAGGTAAACTAGGTGCTATTATTGCAGAAGGTAATGATGATGGTAAATTTTTTAAACTTAACATTGGATCTGGCTTTACTGATAAACAAAGAAATGAATTTTGGTTAAACAGACGAAGTCTTATTGGCCAAATAATTGAAATAAGAGCTGATTCAATATCAAAAAGCCAAGATGGTGATTATTGGAGTTTAAGATTTCCAAGGTTCAAATGCTTTAGAGGATTTGAAATTAACGAGAAAATATAATTTTCTTATTAATTATTGATTTATAAATAATTGGAAGAAAAAATATTGATGATAATAATGTCATCATTAGACTTATAAACAATAAAATTCCCATAGATGATGTACCATTATGTTGCGAGAGAGCTAATGTAGCAAATGATGCTATAGTTGTAGCTGCACTAATAGTTATTGCTTTTGGTGTTGAACTTTGGATAACTTTATCAATATCTTTTAATTCTTTAATTCTTCTGATGAAATAGATCGGATAGGAAATACCCAAACTATACAAAAGTGGTAATGCTATCATGTTAGCAAAATTAAACTGAATTTTAAAAATTATCATAAAAAAAAGAGTAAATATTGAAGCAATAAATAAACACAAAGTAGATAANATTACTAACCTTATATTTTTAAATAANATAAAAATAAATATAATTAGAAAACAAATTGAAATCATAAAAGCTTTCAGGAATGANTTTTTTACAATTTTACCTGCTTCTAATTGAACTACTGGCATCCCGGTNGCATTTGGAAATGATGATTTTACATCATGAACAAAAATCTCTAGATTTTCTGTAATTGAAACATTTTTTGAAGGAAANATCTCGAATCTNTGTAATTCAAATTCAGANATATATCTTTTCTTATAATAATTTGGAATTATTTTAGAAAAGTTTGAATCAGTTTTTCCTAATTTAATAATAAGATTTGTCAATTCTTTAAAATCTTTAAAAAACCAAATTTGCATATTATTATAAAAATCTTGTTCATTTTGNAAATTTTCTATTTTTTTAAATAATACTTCACTGTTTTTTGAAATGAGTTTGAGGTTTAATTCAGACAATTTTCTTAAATTTTTTTTTAGTCGCTTAAATTCATCTTTACTAGAAAAGAAATTACTGTTTTCATTATCTATAAGAATTTTTAAATACTCTAATTCATCAGATGAATAACTATCTATAATATCATTATAAGAAAATATTGATTTTATATTTTCTGATTCCGTCAGTTTATCTATTTCAGATTTTTTTTCTCCATCTAAAATTACAGATATTACATAATCTGATGTTGGATTCTGTTCAATTAATTCTTTTGCCAATCTAACTGATGGCAAATTTTGATCCTTTAAGTTTAATGCATCAGAATCAAATTTTATCTTTGTTAATTCAAAAAAAGAAAATAATGTAACAGATAGAATTATAAAAAAGAATAAGATCCTTTTATTAAAAATTGNATTTAAAGATAAAGAATAATATTTTTTATTTTTTTCAATTAACCTATTACTAAATGCTTTGTTAGAGAAAACTTTTAAAAGGCATGGTAGGAAAAAAAAATTAGTAACAAGACCTACTAATAATCCAATACATGAGATTATTCCCAACTCAGATAATCCAATATAATCAGTAAAAACAAACGAAAAAAAGCCAACCATAGATGGTAATGCAGCAATAAGAAGAGTCTTATACAATTTTTTTAAACTATCAAAAATTTTGGTTTCAGAATTTGTAGATTTATTTTCCATTATTCTGGAACAAACTTGTATTCCAAAATCAACAGATAAACCAATAAATAGAATTGCAAACGCAACTGAAATTAGATTTAAACTTCCCACTAATATAGAAGTTAACCCTAGAGTTATTATCAAACCTACTATGATTGATAATAATAAAGAAGTAATAATAATAATATTTTTAAATGCAAACCAAAGTATTAAACCGACAAAAATAATACTTAGAAATCCAGCAAGAACAGTACCATTAGTTACTGAATCTATTTCTTCATAATCAATTAAAAGCCCACCAGTGTAATCGATTTTTATTTTTTGGTCTTCATAAGTTTTATAACTTTTGAGNAAGTTATAAATTTTCTTAAAACCATTTTGTTCTAAATATTTTTTATTTATACCAAAAATAATATATATCTCCTCATTTTTGGTATTTAAAATACTACTCCATTTTGTTTTCTTTTTTGAATCCAATGAATCAATAAAACTTAGAAAAATTTTATTAAATTTTTTTATATTTTCAGAGTTAAATTCTNCTGATTTAATAAATAATTCTAAAAGATTATTAAATCCTTCTAGNCTTGGATTGTTATTTATTTCAGAAATAAATGGTTGATATGTAAATAATTTGTTAACAAATTCTTGCTTTTGGGTATTATTTAAAAAATTAAAAAAATTNGAGTAAAAAAAACTATCAAGATTAGGTGAATAGGCAAAATCAATATATTTTTTNCTTCTTAATTCATTTAATATAACTTGTGCGGTTTGTGAAAGATTATTAGATTCTCCTGTAATTCGAATTAGAAGATTTTTATCAAGAACCTTAAATTCTTCTTTAAGTTTATTGTAATCTAATTTGAAATCTAATTTAGGGTTTATTAAAGATTCTGTTGAAGTATTAATTTTTAATAAGTTTATTGTAAAAAAAGTTGATATCACACATAATAAAATGAATAGAAATATTATAGACTTTGGGTTTTTTAATGGAATTCTAAATAGTTTATTCATAAACTAACTTTTATTTTATTAGTTTTTTTCTAAAACAGTACATGTTATTTTTTTTTATTGAAATTATATGAATTTGTTTGTTAATGACATAATTGAAAGTATTTCAGAATCTTTTACTTCTGGTGAAAAATTTCAAATAACGAATATAAAAACAATTTCTGGTAATCTTCACGCTACAATAATCAATCTTAGGGATAAAAATTCTGAATTCACAGTTGCATTATCAGTTTTAGAGGATAAAAATAGATTTAAGGTAGTTAAAAAATTTTAGAATTCTAACCATTTAAAGAGAGGAAATAAATGAACATAAAAAAAAATTTGATTTTGGTTTTGTTTTTATCAGTTATTTTTAGTTTTAGCATTACTGAAGCCCATGGCCCATCTAGACAGAAAGTAAACCAAACTGTTGAAATTAATAAAGATTTAGAACAAATCTGGAAAATTGTCAGTGATTTTAATAATTTTAAATGGAATTCAGAAATTAAAGATCTGAGTGCAAATGGAAATGATGTTGGTTCAGAAAGAATAATTAATTTTAAAAATGGAAGTAAAATTAAACAAAAGCTCGAAAAGNTTGATAAGGAAAAAAAAATGGTAAGTTGGAGAATAATAGAAACCGATAACAAATCTCTACCTGTAAATAGTTATGCAGCTAAAATTTTNCTTAAAAGCAAAGACNCTAAAATAACTCAAGTTATTTATAAAGCTGGTTTTTATAGGGGNTTCATGGGAAATGATCCTCCAGAGGAATTAAATGATGAAAATTCTAAGNAAAAAGTTACAGAATTTATAAANAATTCACTAGANGGNTTAAAGNAAATTGCTGAAAAAAATTAAGATTTTCTTTCTATTTGNCTTANTAAANTCTGCAGTTATTTCAAATCCAATAAAAGACAATGATATAGCTTTCATTACAAATCAAGAAAGTAGTAAATTAGATATTGTTGATTTAAAAAAAAANGAAAAAATTTTTGAAATTGATNTAGGTCTAAAACCNGCAGCTATTGATATTGATAATGAAAATAAAATAGTTTTTATTGCNAATCCTGAAAGNAATAATGTTTTTNTTTATAANTTAAAAACAAATGAAAANTATTTTGTTGAAGCTGGAAAAAGTCCAATGGGAATNNNTTTATCNCATNATAAAAAATATNTATTTGTTTCTAATTGGTATGANAATACTGTTTCTGNAATNAATTATAAAAAAAGAAAANTTGAAAAAATAATACCTGTAGGAAAATCACCNGCAGGAATGGCNCTAGATAAAAAAAATAAAAAATTATATGTTGCNAATAGAGAGGATAATAATGTCTCTTTNATNGACACNACCACTNTAAANGAAATAAAAAGAATTAGTGTNGAAAANGCACCTTTTGGTGTTTTTACAGATCAATTAAACAAAAATATTTATGTTACTAATGTTCAATCACATTCAATATCAGTTATTGATAAAACAAATTACAAACTTTTAAAAAATATCAAAGTAGGAAAATGGCCATATCAAGTTGCATTTGATAATAAAAAAGGTATTGGGTACGTAAGTAATCAGAGAGAAAATAGTATATCTCTAATAGATTTAAAAAAATTAGAAATTATTGAAACTAAAAAAGATATTTGTGATTATCCNGAAGGAATTGATATAAGTTATATTGAAAAAATAATTGTTGTGGCATGNTGGTTTGAAGATAATATTGTTTTATTAGACTTAGATGATCTTTTTATAATTAAAAAAATACCTATGTCTGGAGGACCGCGNGCTTTTGGAAANTTTATAATGAATTAGATTTTATGTTGATAAATAATAATAATACANATGANTNTCATCAAATGGCAAATGCCATTAGAGCGCTTTCAATAGATGCNATTGAAAAAGCTAATTCTGGNCATCCTGGAATGCCTCTNGGAATAGCTGATGTAGCTACTGTACTTTTTTCAAAATATATAAAGTTTGATCCNAGTAAACCAGATTGGATTGANAGAGATAGATTTGTTTTATCAGCTGGTCANGGTTCAATGCTTTTATACGCCTTAACTTATCTTTTAGGGTATAAGGATTGTAATATAGATGATTTAAAACAGTTTAGACAATTAGGAAGTAAAACTGCTGGTCATCCAGAATATAAATTGCTTGATAGTATTGAAACTACTACAGGTCCTCTCGGACAAGGACTTGCTAATGCAGTAGGAATGGCGATAGCTGAAAAAAATTTGAATTCAAAGTTTGGTAATAAACTCATTAATCATAAAACATGGGTTATAGTTGGTGATGGATGTTTGATGGAGGGTATTTCTCACGAAGCTATTTCTTTAGCAGGACATTTAAAATTAAACAAACTTATAGTTTTTTTCGATAACAATGGCATATCAATTGATGGATCAACTGATCTTACATGCTCAGATAACCAAACACAAAGGTTTAAAGCAAGTAATTGGGCTACAATAGAAATTGATGGTCATGATTACAAACAAATTGACAAAGCAATTAAGATGTCCATTAAGTCTAATAAACCAACTTTAATTTCATGTAAGACTATTATAGGTTATGGCTCTCCAAATAAATCTGGAAAATCTTCTTGTCATGGTTCTCCTCTGGGAAAATTAGAATCAGAAATTACAAAAAAAAAATTAGGTTGGGAATATGCTNCATTTGAAATACCTAATAAAATTCTTTCAAAATGGAGAAATATTTCAAGGAAAGGAATAAAAAGTAGATTAAATTGGGAAAAAAACCTTGATAAATCAAAGTTAAAGAATGTATTTTTTAATCAATTTAATAAAAAATTATTTTCTAGAAATTCTAAGTCTAATTTTTTCTTAAAAAATTTAGTTAAAAGTAATTTGTCAGAAGCTACAAGAAAATCGTCTCAGAATGTTTTAGAACTTTATTTAAGTCAAAAAAACAATCTATTGGGTGGATCATCTGATTTAACTGGATCAAACCTCACTAAAACTAAATTTTCATATTCNAANNGTAANAANTTTAACTATATTTANTATGGAGTNCGAGAGCATNTNATGGCNGCAGCAATGAATGGAATATCNGTTCATGGTGGATTTATTCCTTATGGAGGNACNTTNTTNATTTTTTCTGATTATTGTAANAATGCAATTAGACTTTCAGCTATGATGAAAAGAAAAATAATTTATGTACTAACTCATGATTCTATTGGTTTGGGAGAAGATGGTCCAACTCATCAGCCAATTGAACAACTAGCAGGGCTAAGAGCAATACCAAACCTTAACGTTTTTAGACCATGCGATGCAATTGAGACTTTTGAGTCATGGGAATTAGCTTTAAACTCAGAGAATACACCTTCTGTTTTGGCATTATCAAGACAATCGCTTCCATTGATTAGAAAATCATATAATATAAATAAATCATCTAAAGGGGGTTATTTTTTAAATAAAAGTAAGAATTCTAAAATATCAATAATAGCTACTGGTTCCGAAGTTATAATTGCATCACAAGTTCAAAAAGAATTAAAGGAAAATAGAATCGAATCAAATTTAATATCTATCCCTTGTGTTGAGCTATTTGAACTTCAGTCTAAGAAATATAGAGAAAATATTTTAGGTAAAAATCCCAGAATATTAATAGAAGCTTCGACAAGCTTTGGTTGGTATAAATTTCTAAGACAAAATGATACAATTATAAGCATTAATAGCTTTGGTGAATCTGGAAAAGGCAATGACCTATTTAATTATTTTGGATTTGAATCTAGAAAA
>PALU01000012.1 GCA_002706585.1 Rickettsiales bacterium | reverse complement strand
ATAAGAAGTATCTATTCCTCTATTTATATTTACTAATCTATTCCTACAATCTGGAAAAAAAAGTCTTATGTGGTCGTCGATAAATTTTGAAATAGATATAACTTTATCACCTTTAGTCATTAATTTATTGTAATTTCTTTTTANAAAGAAATTATTTCCACTGTAAGTTCCATGATAAGTTGTAACAAGAGGAATTCTTTTTTTCTTTACGATATTGGTAAAACAGAATGAGGGCCATCTACTTCTTATATGGACTATATCAGGATTAAGTTCATCAAGGATTTTTTTGAATTTTTTTCTTGATGATAAAAAATTATAAAATCCTTTTTTGTTAAGTTTAATTTCATGATGAGAAACACCTTTATATTTGTATTTTTCTGCCATATCTCCACCTGAAGATATAATTGCAGAATTATACCCATGATCAATAACTGTTTTAGCTATATCAAGTGTTCCTCTTTCAACTCCACCACCACTTTGGTCTAATGATGGAAGTATCTGAAGTAAAGTTTTTGTCATTTAAGATTCTTTAAAATACCGTCAATTCCTAATTTATAGTTTCTATATTTAGGTGTCCAATTTAATATTTTTTTTATTTTTTTATTAGATACTTTTTTATTATCAGAATAAAAACTTCTTGTCATCTCACTAATCCTTTCATCGTCTAAACTTATAGATGGGGGGGAAGGCATTTTCAGAAGTTTGCATGCGTAATCAATTACTGTATGAGATTCACATGGATAGTCATCAGTTAAATTAAAGATTTCTCCTGGTGTTGGTTTGTTTAAACTTTTAATAATTGCTTTTGATAAATCCTCAACATGGATCCTAGAAAAAAAATGTTTTTTTTTAATTATTCTCAGAGGTTGTTCTGANTTCAGTCTTTCAAAAACTGAGCGTGTTGGGCCGTAAATTCCAGGTAATCGAAAAATATGAATAGGAATATCTTTTAATTTAAACAATGATAAATATTCATTTTCAGCATTAAGTCTATACTTTCCTCTTTTAGATGTTGGATAGGTTTTACTTTCCTCGTTTACCCATTCTCCATTGTGATTTCCATAAACACTTGTTGCTGAAAAATAACCAACCCACCTTAAAGTCTTATTTAAATCAAATTTCTTAAAAAATTTTTTTATAATAATGTCTCCAGACTCAAAAGGTGGAATTGAGTTTAAAATATGCGTTACATCTTTTGAGTAATCTTTATTACTAAAAAATTCATCCAAAGTAAGTCTTTTTAAATTTAATTTTGTATCAAAGTACTCCNCTTTTAAATTTTCTTTGTGCGTACACAAAATTTGCGAGTTACTTGGAAGTTTTGGAATTATATATCTTGAACAGTATCCAGCTCCAAAGAAAATAATTTTTATATTATTCGACATTTATTTGATCTTTTATCCAATCGAAAGCAGGATGATTTGTTAGNTCTTTGTGCCATAAAAGTTTTGTATGTCTTATTTCCAAATCTATAGGTAGCTCTAATATTGTAAAATCATAATTTTTAGCCATTCTTTGGGCAGTTTTTGAAGGTAAAGTTAATACAAGGTTTGTATTTTTTATAAATAGAGGAGCTAAAGAAATTAAATCTATCCTGATGAAGATCTTTCTTTCTAGCTCCAATTGATTTAATGCTCTATCAATAGGTGATACATTTGCACTTACAGGTGCTACTCTTAAATGACGAGATTCTAGGTATTGCTTTATTGACAACTTATTTTCTGAAGCCAATTTATGATTATTTTTTACAATACAAACATATTTTTCTGAAAAAAGATTTTTACTTCCAAACCTCTTTGGAATAGTTTCAAATCTTCCAACAGCATAATCAATTTCATTNTTATCCAACAGTTTAATTGCTTCTACACCTTGTTCAGATCTTACTATTAATCTTGACTGAGGAGATTTTTTTTCTAGATATTTAGATAGATTTGGGAGAATTAAAGGTGCAACATCATCAGACATAGAAATTCTATATGATTTCTTCGTTGTATACGGATCAAAATTTATTGAGGATAATGAGAGTTCAAGATTATTCAATGCAGAATTAATTGGCAATGATAATTCATTTGCTCTTGGTGTTGGTCTCATACCTTTGGGACCACGAATGAACAAATCATCTTTAACCAAATATCTTAATCTATTAAGTGCATTGCTCATTGCAGGTTGCGTAATTCCTATTTTTTTACTAGCTCTAGTCACATTTTTTTCTTCAAAGAGGGCCCTGAAAACAACTAAAAGATTAAGATCAAAATTTTTGATATTCATAAAATGAATTATAAGTTATTTTGTTATTTTGAACATAAATTTTTTTAATTTTTTTACATTTGTGATATTATTTGTTGAATCAAAATAGGGAAATACTTTGCTTATTGTAATAATATATTCTTTTATTCAGGGGTTAACAGAATTTATACCAGTAAGTTCTCAAGGTCACCTAATTGTATTTAACGATTTTTATTCAGTTGAATATTCTACGGGCTTAACTATTTTACAACTAAATATACTAGCCCACTTTGGATCTCTATTTGCTATTGTAATCTACTATTTTAGAACAGTTTTGGGCCTTGCTAAATCAATCTTCTTTATTATTCGCCCGGACATTGATAGAAACGCTAATATTTTGTTAAATCTTATCATTTCTTCTATCCCAATTTTTTTCATTGGGTATTATTTTGCAAAGTATTTTAATATGAATGATGATCTAATACTTTTGATAATTGGTTTATCAAGTATAATTTTCGGTATTATTCTTTTCTTTATAGACAAATTTTGTTTAAGAATCAGAGGAATTGACACTATAAGCTATGCTGGATCTTTTTTTATTGGCCTAAGTCAATGCCTTGCTCTTATTCCTGGGGTTAGTAGATCAGGTGCTGTATTAACATTTATGCGTTTCAATGGCTTTAGTAGACAAAATTCTGTTTTTTATACAAATTTAATGGGAATACCAGTAATTTTTGGTGCTATGGGATATCTTATTATAGAAAATTTTTATGAAGTAATTAACTACAATTTTTTTAATCTTTATTCCTTTTCAATTTTTATTTCTTCATTTCTTTTTTCTATTTTATTTATTNATTTTTTTGTTTCTTGGGTCAGAAATTTTTCTTTAGCTTTATTTGTCTACTACAGGGTTATTTTTGGAATTTTTGTGCTTTTTTTATTTTACTATAAGTAACTATCTATTATGACCTCCATTGATTTTGGGTTTTTGATATATTGGGATAAATTTTTAAAACCTTCTATTGAGACACTGTTTACTGTTAAGAGCTTTAATTGATCAGAAGTAATTATTGGCTCTGGTAAAAATCTTGAAAGAAACGCTATAGGTTTGGCAAGTAAAAAAGGTAGAGGAAAATAAATTCTTTTTCTATTTTTTGTTTGTAAGATAATATCATAAATTTGGTCAAAACTTTTAATATATGGACCAGCTAATTCAAATGATCTACCTTTCTTTTGTGAGGTTAAAATCAAAAATTTAACAAGATCACCCACATATAAAGGTTGAAATTTAACTTTAAAATTAAAATCAATTGACGGAAGATAATTTTTAAAGCTGATCTTTGGTGTTCCTATTATTGGTAAAGCAGGACTAAAAGTAGAAATTTTTGAAAAAAGATTTGTAAAATTATCTCCTTTTCCAAAAACAACACTTGGTTTTAAAATAATGGCATTAGGAAAAATAGATTTAATCTCATTTTCTCCCTGATATTTTGAATTCGCGTAATCAGAAAATCTTGATTTTTCAACATTTAATGCTGATAAGTGAATGAAAGTATCTATCCCAACTTTATTTGTTGCTTTTGCAATAGCTCTTGGTATTTCAACATGAACTTTTTCAAACCTTGAATTTTTATTTTCATATAAAATTCCAATTAGGTTAATAACAACATCTGCCCCTTTTAAAATATATTCAATATTTTTCTCAGAAAAATCTGTAATTTTTTTGATAGAAACTTGACCTGGTTCACCGGAAAAGAATTTTTTTTTTTGCGGATTTCTTGAAATAATTTCAATTTGACAAGATTGTTTGCACAAAGAATTTACTAGGTGATTTCCAATAAACCCANTNCCTCCGAAAANAATTACTTTTTTTCCNTTANAATATGACAACATTAATAATTTTTTTATATGAATTANTNCTTAAGTTAGGTATTAATTAATAACATAATTAATTTTTTTCAAGAAATGAAAACTTTTAAAACAAGTGACTGTGAAATTTTTTTACATGACAATGATTTACCCTCTGACATTGACTGTGAAGAAATTATTTCAGTTGATACAGAAACAACAGGCTTGTCATTAGTAAGAGATCAACTTTGTTTAATTCAAATTGGAATTTCATCAAAAAAATGTCATATAGTAAAATTTGAAAGAAATTTCTTTGAAAAGAAAAATTTGCCACTAAATTTAGTTAAATTAATGAAAAATGATAATATTGAGAAAATTTTTCATTATGCTAGATTTGATGTTGCAATGATAAAAAGATTTTTTGGGGTTTACACAAAAAATAATTTTTGTACAAAAATAGCTTCTAAATTAGTAAGAACATATACAGACAAACATGGTCTAAGAGATTTATGTAAAGATTTGCTAAATATTGATCTAAATAAATCACAGCAAACTACAGATTGGTTTTCAAAAAATTTAAGTGAAAACCAATTAAAATATGCTGCAAATGATGTGATACATCTTTTTGATTTAAAAAAAAAATTAGAAAAAATGCTAGTAAGGGAAAAAAGATTAGAACTTGCTGATAAAATATTCAGTTTTATTCCCTCCAGAGTTGAATTAGATCTTTTAGATTGGCATGATATTGATATTTTTTCTCATTAAAAAATGGAACTCACAGCAGGAAAATCAGTCATCGATCAAGAAATAAAAGCCTTAAACTTACTAAAAAAAGGGCTTGCTAAACCTTTCAAGAATGCAGTAAATATTTTATTTGGTGTAAGTGGAAAAATTATAATTTCTGGAATTGGAAAAAGCGGTCATGTTGGATCTAAAATTTCCTCTACTCTTTCATCAATAGGTTCTCCTTCATTTTTTATTCATCCGAGTGAGGCTAATCACGGAGACTTAGGAATGATAACAAAAAATGATTGCGCCATTCTGATCTCTAATTCTGGAGAGACATCAGAATTATTTAATCTTATTCTTCATTGTAAAAAACTTAAAATACCAATTATTTCAATAACAAGTAATGTTAAAAGTACTCTCGCTAAGAAGTCTGATATTGTTTTACAAATCCCAGAAAATGTTGAAGCGTGTCCACTTGAATTAGCTCCAACAAGTTCAACAACTTGTATGCTTGTTTTGGGAGACGCTTTAGCAGTTACTTTATTAAAAAAGAGACAATTTACATCTAAAGATTTCCTAGAGCTACACCCAGGCGGGAAACTTGGACAAATGTTGTTAAAAGTTAGTGATGTAATGAAAACAAAAAATCAAATTCCTTTGATCTCTATAAACAAAAAAGTTGATGCAGCCATTTTGGAAATGAGTTCAAAAGGTCAAGGTTGTGTTGGTGTTGTATCTGAAAAAAAAAGTGAATTATTAGGAATTATTACTGATGGAGATTTAAGAAGACATATGTCACCAGAATTACTAACAAAAAATGTTAATGACATAATGACAAAAAGCCCCAAAACTTTAAAACCTGAAACACTAGTTTCCTCTGCAATCGACTTAATGAACAAACAATCAATAACTAATTATTTTATTACTCAAAAGAAAAAGCCAATAGGGATCATTCATTTACATGATATTTTAAGAAACTAGATATGTTGGAATTAAAAAAAAAAATAACTTATACATTCTTTGTGAAAGTTATGAAATTCAGTCTGATGTTTCTGGCAGTTAGTATAATTTGTCTCGCATTGTATAATAGGAATACTTTAAAACTTGATCTAACTTTAGAAAATAATAAAATTACAGATGAATTCTTCAATAGTAGCCAGGTTCTCATTGGGCCAAAGTTTTTAGGCATCGATAAAAAAAGACAACCCTACAAAGTTTCTGCATCCAAGGCAATGAAAGTTAATAACAAAAACGATATTTTTAATCTAGAGGATCCAAAAGGTGAAATAACAAGTTCTTCAGAAATTTTTTTTTTGGAGGGTAAAGAAGGAGTTTTTGATAAACCTAATCAGTTTTTAAAATTATCAGGTGAGGTTGTTTTTAGTGATAAAAAAAAATTTTCATTTCATACCTCTGAAGCTACGATGGATTTTAAAAAAAAAATTATTTTGGGTAAACAGAAAGTTTCAGGAAAGAAGGAAAATTCAACTATTTTTTCTGAGGGATTTCAAATTGAACAAAAAACTAATAAGATAATATTTACAGGTAAATCAAAACTTACACTTTCGAACAATAATAATGATTAAAAAGATCTTTTTGAGTTTTTTTGGATTTCTTCTTTTTAACATTTTTTTAGGAGATGTTAATGCAAATCAATCCGAGGAGCCAATTGAAATTTATGCTGATGATGGTATTGAGTGGCATAAAAATGAGAAAAAATATATAGCCATTGGAAATGCTAAAGCTACACAAGGAACTTTATCTCTCAAATCAGATTTGATCGAGGCTTTCTATGAAGAAAATAGAAACTCAGAAATGGATATAATAAAGGTGCAAGCTCATAAAAACGTCCTAGTAACTGATGATAAAGTTGAAATAACTGGGGGTAATTCCGCTGAATTTAACGTAGTTAAAGATTATTTCAAAATTACAGGCAAAAAATTACAACTTACATCCGAGCAAGATAAACTTAATGCTAATAAAAAAATTGAGTATTGGAGAAGCAAAAATATTGCTGTAGCAACTGGTAAAGCAATAGCTATTAAAAAGGATGAGTTTGTTATTAAAGGAGATAAACTAGTATGGCACATTGAAAAAAAAGGTGAGAAAATGAACATAAAAAAAATCCTAGGTTTTGAAAATGTTTCAATTGAAACAAACAATGAAGTAGCATTTAGTGATAAAGCTCTTTATAATAAAAGCAAAGAAATATGTAAATTATTTGGTAATGTAAGATTGCAAAAAGGTGAAAGTTTTTTATTCGGAGATTATGCTGAAGTCGACTTAAAAAAAGGAATTAGCAAACTTATGCCTGCACCCACAAAGAATCAAAAAAAAGAAGAGAGAGTAAAAGCACTTATTAATAAGGAAGGACTAAAGACGAATGAATGATCAGATTGATATTCCTTTTGTTGCAATAAATAATGTTGGATTAGAGGTGAAAAATGTAACGAAATCTTATGATAATAAAAGGGTATTAAATAACGTATCTGTAAATTTAAATAGAGGAGAGTCGGTCGCAATTTTAGGACCAAATGGTGCAGGAAAAACAACATTATTCTATATTATTATGGGATTACTTAATTCTGAACATGGATCAATTTTACTTGATAAAGAGGATATATCTACACTTCCAATGTATAGAAGATCAAAGCTTGGTCTGGGTTATTTACCACAAGAATCATCAATTTTTAGGGGTATGAATGTAGAAGATAATATCTTAGCCATATTAGAAAGATCCAAAAAAAATAAAAATGAAAAATCTAAGATTTTAGAACAATTATTAACCGAATTTGGAATTGAACATCTAAGATATGCACCTTCACTTTCTCTATCTGGTGGAGAAAGAAGAAGATTAGAAATCGCCAGATCACTTGCTGCAAATCCCAATTTTATTCTTTTAGACGAGCCTCTAGCAGGAATAGACCCTATTGCAATTCAGGATGTTAAAAATTTAGTACAAAATTTAAAAAAAAAAAATATTGGGGTGCTTATAACAGATCACAACGTCAAGAGCACTCTTGAAATTGTTGATAGAGCATATATAATTTTTGATGGAAAAGTTCTTTTTCAAGGAACACCAGATCAAATAGTTAAGAATGAAAATGTAAGAACTTTTTACTTAGGAAAAAATTTCTGATAGAAAATTCTAACATATCAATTTCTGGTAAACAAACAAAGTTAGGTCCTTCTTTGACTAGTTTTGCGAAAACTACTTTAAAAAAATCAATTTCCAAATATGTTGATAATTTTATTGGTTCTAATATTCAGTTTTCCAAAGATAAAAAAAAATTTAAGTGTGAAATTGACATTCATGTTGATAGCTCAATTTTTATAAAAGCTGCTGCCATAAGTGATGATGCTTATGACTGTTTTAATATTGCAAACGAAAAAATAAAAAAAAGAATAAGGAGATATCATAAAAAATTAACAGACCACCGTTTAAAAAAAAAAATCTGTTAAATATCTTGAAGCCAATGAATATATAATTCAAGATCCAGAAAATCTTAGGAAGAATCTAGATGTAGATAATCCCGTTATAATTGCTGAGTCTGAAGAAATAATTAAAAATCTATCAGTTAGTGAGGCATTGATGTTTATGAACTTGAATGACCAAAATGCAATTTTTTTTAAAAATGTTAAAACAAATAGACTAAATATTTTATTTAAACGCTCTGATGGTAATATTGGTTGGCTAGATCCTAAAAAGTAAGATGAAACTTAACGAATTTATGAATTTATCGTCCATATATCTAGGGGTAGGTGTAGATAGCAAGAAGGCCTTATTTAAAGAGATAGGAAAGATTGCAGAAAAAAAAATTAAGATAGAATCAATAAAAATTATTGAGAAACTAAATAAAAGAGAGATGTTAGGCTCCACTGGAGTTGGTCAAGGTGCTGCAATACCCCATACAAAAATTGAAGGTATCAATAAAACTATTGTTTTATTTCTTAAATTAAAGAACTCTATAGATTTTTCATCATCAGACAAAAAAAATGTAGATTTGATTTTTGCAATTATTACTCCTGAGGATACTCAATCAGAACATTTACTAATTTTGTCATCAATATCTAATTTTTTAAAAAAAGAGGGGAATTTAAAAAAGCTTAGAGCATTAAATGATGCAAATAATGTAATGAAAATTTTCTCTAAATATTAATGTAAACTTATATGTTTGAGACCAGATTGCATTATTGCAGCTAGAGCGGTTTCCTTATTATCAAAAGCCGCTAGCAAAGTTCCATCTGCACCATAGACTGTGAAAACGTCAGTTTTAAAGTTGTTTTCTTTGTGGCTTTCTTTCTTTATAAACGCTAATCCTGATTCTCCATCATCTAAGAGTTCATCAAATTTAATCTTATTTGTTTCACTAGTCATTTTTCAGCTCTAAGTTAATTAGTTTATTATTTTTAATCTTATTTTTATTATCTTGAATTTCAATTTTTTTAGATTCGTCGTTATTAATGGGTTGAGATAAATCAACAAAAAGTAGTCCATTATCCATAGAGGCGCCTTCAACTTCAATACCCTCTGCAAGAACAAAGTTCCGGAGAAATTGTCTTGTTGCAATACCTCTATGTATGTAAATTTTTTCGGAATCATTTTCTTGTTTATTGCCTCTAATTTGAAGTTGATTACCTTCTAAACTTATATCAAGATCTTTCTTTTCAAAACCGGCGACTGCAATAGTAATTCTTATGGTGTTTGTTGATGTTTGCTCAATATTATATGGTGGATACGAATCGCTGGACAATTTTGATATTCGATCTACTGTTCTTTCAAAGTGATCAAAGCCTAGGAGAAAAGGGCTATTAAAAAGTGACATTCTACTCATAAATCCTCTTTCATCGAGCGATTAATTGAACCTTAAAAAGCATTCAATACTTATTTATTACATTTACAACCAATATTCAATACAAATTTTCTAAATTTAAATTATTATATCCTTCTAGATGTAATCAAATTGATAATCTTAATATTTTATGGTGGAGCTGGACGGGATCGAACCGACGACCTTCTGAATGCCATCCAGACGCTCTCCCAACTGAGCTACAGCCCCAAAAAACAATTAGTAATAAAAAAGCTTAGCATTTGAAGTTTTGAACACAATAAAAAAATTGTTGATTGAACTAATCTATATTATGAAGTTAAGAATTTAATCTTCTTCTTTTGGAACTTCTACTATCTCTTCAACTGGTTCATCATTTTCAATATCTGCAATTTCAGTATCCTCTACAGGGATTTCCTCAATCTTAACATCTTCTTCTGCTGCATTTTCTGGTACAGGCGTATCAGGCTTTGCATTCTTTGGAGGTCTTCCTCTTTTTGAAACATTTGTAAGAAGTGAGGTTACTTCTGTGCCACAATTTGGACAAATTATTGGAGAATTATTAAAGTCAAAGAAAAGTGTTGAACATGCTGGACATTTTCTTTTCGCACCTTTTTCGAAATCTTTCATAATGAACTTTCCTAGAAGCAATAAATAATTTATAAATTAAAAAAATAATGAATAAACTTTGTACTCTCAAATCTTACAAAAGTAAATCCCTTAAAGGAATAATTTCTGCACCTTCAGATAAATCAATCTCTCACAGAGCCTTGATACTTGCATCTATTTGTATTGGAAATTCAAAGATTTTTGGACTTTTAGAATCTGAAGATATTTTAAATACCCTCAATTCAATTAAAAAATTAGGTATTAGAATAGTTAAAAGAAAAAATTATTATGAAGTCTTTGGAAATGGTGGTGCTTTTTCAGACCCTAAGGAAAGATTAGATTTTGGAAATTCAGGAACTGGAATAAGATTAATGATGGGTTTACTATCAACAAGGAATATTAATGCAACACTTGTTGGTGATAGTTCTCTATCTTCAAGACCAATGCTCAGAGTAATTAATCCGTTAAAAGAGATGAATACAATAATTGAACATAACAATGGTTGTCTACCGGTTAAAATTAATTCAAATAATTTTTTTTCAATTCCTATGAAGCATAAATTATTAATTGGATCAGCTCAGGTAAAGAGTGCAATTTTACTAGCTGGAACATTTGTTCAAGGTACAACGGAAATAATTGAAGAAATTCCCTCAAGAGATCATACTGAGAGACTTTTGGGTTATTTGGGTGCAAATATAATTGTAAAAAAAAAATCAGGAAAAAATAATATCAAATTAATTTCACCAACAATTTTAGCCTCAAAAGATTTTTATATACCTGGTGATTTTAGTTCTGCAGCTTTTTTAATAGTTGCAGCACTATTAATAGAGGACAGTAGAATTACAATAAAAAATGTAGGTTTAAATTTTTTTCGGATAGGATTGTTAGATGCTCTAAAGAAAATGAATGGGAAAATTTTTATTAAAAACAAAAGATATGTAAATATGGAATTAGTTGGTGATATAGAAGTTTCTCATTCAGAATTAAATGGAATTAAATTAGAAAAAGTTTTTTCTACAAGATTAATTGATGAATACCCAATTCTATTTGTTGCAGCCTCATTCGCAAAAGGAACATCAAAATTTTTCGGTCTTGAAGAGCTTAAATTTAAAGAAAGCAATAGGATTGANACAATGGAGATAGCTTTAAAAGATGCTGGTGTAAGTATAAAATCAGAAAAAGACTGGGTTCAAATAACAGGTAGAGAAAATCAAATTGGAGGAAATTTTGTTTTGACTAAAAATGATCATAGAATTGCTATGTCAATGCTTGTTTTTGGAATGATATCTGAAAAACCAATTTCAATAGATGATTTTGATACCATTAAAACATCATTCCCAAACTTTAAGGATTTGTTTTCAGAAGTAGGAGCAAAAATTGAGTTCTTTCAAAAATGATAAACCTGTAATAGCTATTGATGGTACCGCTGGTTCAGGTAAGGGGACCTTGGCAAAGAATTTATGTAAATTTTTAAAATTTGACCATTTGGATAGCGGAATTCTATACAGATTTTTAGCCTATAAGTTTTTAAAGAAAGTCGACAAAAAAATAAAACTGTTACCATCTTTACTAACCTTGGCTGAAATAAAAAATATTTCTTCAGATATTAAACAAGAATTGAGATCAGATAAAGTAGCTATAATGGCTTCAAAGATTGCAGGAAGAAAAAACATAAGGGACTTTTTAATTTCACTACAAAGGGACTTTGCTAACAAACCACCTGGCGGTGTNGGCTCAGTAATTGACGGCAGAGATATTGCAAGCAAAATAATTCCAAATGCTGAAGTAAAAATTTATGTTGATGCCGAATTAGAGGTTAGAGCAAAAAGAAGGCTTCAACAAATGAATTTATCTAAGGAAAATTTTCCAGAAATATTAAATAGTATTAAAGATAGGGATTCAAAAGATAAATCAAGAAAAGAATCTCCATTGATAAAAACAGAGGAGAGTATTTTTTTGGATACAACCCTAATAGATGAAAAACAGGTTTTTGAGATAGCATTAAAATTAATAAAAAAAAAAATTGATTATATTTAGTGATTGCACATCCTAATAAAATTTTGTAATTAATTACCTGAGTATTATGGAGGAAATGTATTGGAAGAAAATTTTAGTGAACTTTTAGAACAAAGCCTCACGGATTTTAGGTTCAAAGAAGGCCAAATTGTTAAAGGTACGGTATTATTCATAAAAAAAGATACGGTTGTTGTTGATGTTGGGTTGAAATCAGAAGGAAGAATACCTTTAAAAGAATTCCATTCTCNTGGAGAAGAACATAATGTAAAGATTGGAGACGAGCTTGATGTTTATGTTGAAAAATTAGAAAACAAAGAAGGAGAGGCCTTATTAAGTAGAGAGAAAGCTAGAAAAGAGGAATCNTGGCTTAATCTTGAGAAGTCTTTAAATAAAAAACAACAAGTTACGGGTGTAATTACTGGGAGAGTTAAAGGTGGTTTTACTGTTGACATAAGTGGAGCTGTTGCTTTTTTGCCTGGTAGTCAAGTTGATTTAAGGCCTATAAAAGATATTGCCCCATTACTTAATAAGCCACAACCCATGATGATTTTAAAAATGGATAAAATTAGGGGTAATATTGTTGTTTCTAGAAGNGCACTTTTAGAAGAATCAAGGGAAGCTGATAGAAGTAAATTATTATCAGATATTAATGAAGGTGATAAACTCAAAGGGTCAGTAAAAAATATAACTGATTATGGAGTTTTTGTTGATTTGGGTGGATTGGATGGTTTATTACATGTTACTGATTTGTCATGGGAGAGAGTAAGNCACCCCTCAGAAATGTTTAGTATCGGTCAAGAAATAGAAGTAGTTGTAACAAAATATGATAAAGAATCTAAACGAATAAGTTTAGGTCTTAAGCAACTGACTGAGGATCCATGGAATAATGTAGAAAGTGTTTATCAAGTTGGAAAAAAAGTAAAATCTAAAATTTCTAGCATTGCTGATTATGGTGCATTTGTTGAACTTCAAAAAGGAGTTGAAGGTTTAATTCATATTTCTGAAATGAGCTGGGTAAATAAAAATGTNAATCCTAATTCAATTGTTAAGATTGGAGAGGAAGTTGAAATAATTATTTTGGAAATAGACAATGTTAAGAGAAGAATTAGTCTTGGCTTAAAACAGTGTAATGAAAATCCTTGGAAAAAATATGCGTCTGAGCATAAGAAAGGTGAGAACCTTGAAGGTAAAATAAAAAATATTACAGAATTTGGTATTTTTGTTGAGTTATCATATGAACTTGATGGAATGATTCATTTATCAGATATTTCCTGGGAAGATTCTGGAGAAGAAGCTATTAAAGATTATAAATCAGATCAGAAGATTAAATTTAAAATACTTGAAATTGATGTTGAGAAGGAGAGAATTTCGCTTGGTATCAAACAACTTCAGAAGGATAAATCTAAGACCGATAAATTAATTGGTAAAATTGTAACTGGTATTGTTGACTCTATAGATAAAGATAAAATTTTTGTTACATTTGATGAAAATAAAAAAGGATTAATAAAAAAATCTAACCTAGCTAAATTAAAATCAGAGCAAAATACTGATAGATTTGCAGTCAAAGAAAAGATAGATGCAAAGGTGATTAAAAAAGTTCCTAAAAACGACTCTTATGAGCTTTCAGTAAAAGATTTAGAAATACAAGAAGAAAAAGAAGCACTGAAAGAGTATGGATCATCTTCATCTGGAGCGAGCATTGGCGATATTCTAGGTGCTGCACTTGAAGAAGATAAAAATAAAATGTCGAAAAAAGATGAAAAATAATACCTTTTTGAATGATTATTTCAGTAAAAGGAAAAAATTAATTATAAGAGCATTTTTCATATCTTTAATATCTGTTTTTTTTCTTTCTTTAATTTTTTCCATTAATAAAAATAATGATTTTATAGCTAAATTGTCTATTGATGGGGTGATCTATGAGAGAAATGATATTTTAGAAAAAATTGATAAGTTGGATAAAGATATGTCAGCACAAGGTCTACTTGTAATTATAAATTCACCTGGTGGAACCTTTGTAAGCAGTAAAGAGATATTTGATTCAATTAAAAATATTGGAAAAAGAATTCCTACTGCGGTTTATATGAAAGAAATGGCAACTTCAGGAGGATACTTAGTATCTCTAGGTGCAGAACAAATCTTCTCTAACCAAGGAACAATTACCGGTTCAATTGGTGTAATTTTACAAACCGCGGATATGAGTGAGCTATTAAAAAAAATTGGAGTTAATCCTATCATAATAAAGAGTGGAGAATTGAAATCTGTTCCTAACCCCTTAGAAAAGATAAATCAAAGTCAAATACAGTATGTTGAGGAAATAATTTCATTAATGCAAAAAGAATTTCTTAATATACTAAAGGATTCGAGAGATATTTCTTCTGAAGTAATCAACTTGGTTTCTGATGGACGAATTTTAACTGGAAGTCAGGCAAAGAGAATGAATTTAATTGATCAAATTGGATCAGAAAGAGATGCTATTATTTGGTTAAAACAACGAGGTAATCTCGAAGATGATGTTCCTGTAATTGATATTTCTTCAAAAGATAATATTCTAAATATATTGAATATAAAATCTTTTAAAAATAAAATTAATAATATTAATGTAAACTTTTTAAATGGTATACTTGCAATTCTGAGTAATTAATATGAAAAAATCTGAGCTACTTTTGTCTCTTGAACAAAAATTTGATTACCTTCCTAAAAGAGAAGTGGAAAGAACCTTAGATAAGATTCTAAGTTTTTTTTCTTCATCTCTTGTAAAAGGATCACGCATTGAAATAAGAGGTTTTGGAACTTTTTCAAGCAAAGTTAGAAAAGCAAGAAAAGGGAGAAATCCATCAACTGGCGAATCAATTTTCATAAAAGAAAAGAATGTAATATATTTTAATCCAAGTAAAAAATTAAAAAGGATTATTAATGAAAAGTAAATTAGCAAAATTTTTAAGTATTTTTTTTTTTTTTTTTTCCTAATTTTCTTTGTTTTCTTTTCATTGGCAAATAAATATCATGTCAAATTAAATTTTTTCCCATTTCCATATGTACTAGACATCCAGCTTTATCTTTTAATTTTGTTTATTTTTGCTTTAGGTTTTATGTTTGGTGTATTTTTTATTATATTAAGGAAAATTCTTAAATGAAATTAAGCCATAAGAATAAAATTTTTTGTGCATTAGATTTTACTGAACTTAAACAAACTTGCCAATTTGTAGAAAGAATAAAAGAGAATGTAGGCGGTATTAAAGTAGGTTTAGAATTCTTTTTTAAAAATGGAATTAAAGGTGTTGAATCTCTGAAAAAATACAATTTACCTATTTTCTTAGATTTAAAATTGAATGATATTCCAAATACAGTATCTAGAGCGGCAAGAAATTTGTTAGAGCTTGAACCAGAATATTTAACTGCTCATCTTAATGGAGGAATAGATATGATAAGATCTCTGGTTGATATTAAGATGAAAACAAAAATAATAGGAGTTTCTCTACTTACAAGCCTTAATGATAATGATTTAAAAAAATTTGGTCTTGAAATCAATTCTAAGAGTTATGTTGAAAAGCTATCAAAAATTGGATATGAGGGGGGTGTAGATGGAATGGTTTCATCTTCAATTGAAGTAAAGGATTTAAAAAATAAAATGCCAAAAGACTTTATTTTTGTGACTCCTGGAATTCAGTTAAGTAATACTAACAATGATCAAAAAAGAACAAGTTCACCATTAGAGGCAATAAAAAATGGTTCATCTATTTTAATTATTGGAAGAGCCATTACGAATTCTAATAATCCTAACCAAACACTGAAAGAAATAATCTCACAATTAGAGGAAAATGGGAATTAAAGTAAAAATTTGTGGAATAAGTGACGAAAGAGGAGTAGAAGCTTCTCATGATGCAGATTTTATCGGATTTGTATTTTTCCAAAAATCACCAAGATTTATTAGTGCTTTAAGAGCAAAAGAGTTAGCTAAATTTTGTTCGGAAAAACAAAAAAAAGTAGGATTATTCGTTAATGCAGATATAAAAATTGTTGAACATATTTCAGATTATGTTGGTTTGGATTTCGTTCAACTCCATGGCGATGAGACTTTAGAATTTATAAAAGAATTAAAAAGCAGAATAAACTTACCAATCATTAAAGCAATTAGGGTAAAAACGAGGAATGATATAGAAAATTCTAAAAAATATGAGAATTACTGTGATATGATTCTATTTGATACTAAAAATGAAAAAAATAAAGTCTTTGGTGGAAGTGGAATTTCATTTGATTGGAATATTTTAAAAAACTATGAAACAAAAAAAGATTGGATTTTAGCTGGTGGCCTTAATATAAAAAATATAAAAAATGCTATAAAGCTGACTGGAGCCCCAATTTTAGATATTTCATCTGGTGTTGAAAATGAACTAGGTGTTAAATGTCCAGAAAAAATAAGAGATGTAATTGATTACATAAACCAAAATGAATACTTACAATAAAAATATAGATTTTAAAAAATTTCCTGACAAAAATGGAAGGTTTGGAGAATATGGTGGAAGATTTGTAGCTGAAACTTTGATGCCACTACTTTTAGATTTAGAAAGAGAATATAAAAAAGCGAAAACATGCAAAAAATTTAATGCTGATTTAAATTATTATTTTGAAAATTATATAGGAAGACCTAGTCCACTTTATCATGCAAAAAGAATTTCGGAAAAAGTTGGAGCGAAGATATATTTTAAGCGTGACGAATTAAATCATACAGGTGCGCACAAAATTAATAATTGTGTTGGTCAAATTTTATTAGCTTTAAGAATGGGTAAGAAAAGAATAGTAGCTGAAACGGGTGCAGGTCAGCATGGCTTAGCTACTGCAACAGTATGTGCTTTATTTGATCTTAAATGTATAGTTTACATGGGAGAAACAGATATAAAAAGACAAGCACCAAATGTTTTTAAAATGAAACTGCTTGGTGCTGAAATCAAATCGGTTAAATCAGGTACGGCAACACTTAAAGATGCTATGAATGAAGCTCTCAGAGATTGGGTTTCAAATGTAAACGATACCTTCTATGTAATTGGTACAGTGGCTGGCCCACACCCTTACCCCATGATGGTTAGAGATTTTCAATCTATAATAGGCTTGGAGGCAAAAAATCAGATTATTAAATTTGAAAATAAATTACCAAATCTTGTCATAGCTTGTATTGGCGGTGGTTCTAATGCACTAGGACTTTTTTTTTCTTTTCTTAATGAAAAATCTGTTAAGATAATTGGTGTTGAAGCAGGGGGTAAAGGTGTTGAAACAAAAAGTCATGCAGCATCTTTATCTAAAGGAAAACCAGGATATCTCCATGGAAATTTCACATATTTGCTTCAAGACAAAGATGGACAAATTATGGATGCTCATTCTATATCTGCAGGACTAGATTATCCTGGAATTGGGCCCGAACACTCATGGCTAAAGGATATTGGAAGGGTTAAATACGTAAATGCTACAGATTCTCAAGCATTAGAGGCTTTTAAATTATGTTGCAAACTAGAGGGAATAATTCCCGCGTTAGAACCTTCACATGCTCTGGCCCACTTATTAAGTTTATCTGGAAAATTTTCCAAGGATGATATTGTTATAATGAATATGTGCGGAAGAGGAGATAAAGATATATTTTCAATTTCTAAGAATTTAGGTATTAAGTTATAGATTTAAAATGGCTACTAGAATAGAAGAAAAATTTAAATATTTAAAAACAAAAAATAAAAAAGCACTTGTTTGTTTTTTAACAGCTGGTGACCCTAACAAAAAAATTTCTGCAGAGGTCTTATCCTTATTGCCAAGATCTGGAGCAGATTTAATTGAAATAGGTATTCCCTTTTCTGATCCAATGGCTGACGGACCTACAATACAAAGATCGAGTCTTAGAGCTATAAAATCAGGTATAAATTTAAAACAGATACTCGAAATGGTAAGAGATTTTAGAAAAAATGATTCAAGAACCCCTATTATTCTCATGGGTTATTTTAATCCAATTTTTCAATATGGCTTGAAAAATTTTTTTATAGACTCATCAAAATCCGGCGTTGATGGGATAATAGCTGTAGATCTTCCACCAGAGGAAAATGGTTTAATCTACGATTATTCAAAAAAATTTAATATTGACATCATTAGATTGTTAACTCCAACAACGGATCTTGAAAGGTTAAAAAAAATTTTAAAATCAACAAGTGGCTTTTTATATTATGTATCAATTATGGGTATTACAGGTACAAAAAAACCCTCAATAGCACTAGTAAAAAAATCTGTAAAAAAAATTAAACAGTTAACTTCTCTTCCTGTTGTTGTTGGTTTCGGTATTAATAATTCAAAGCAAGTTGAAGAAATTAATAAATTTTCAGATGGTTGCGTCATAGGTTCAGCTTTAGTAAAAATATTAGAAGGCTATCAAATGCGTAAATTCAACCATAAAGAAATGAAAAAAAGAGTTAATATTTTTTTGTCAAAAATAAATAAAGCATGTTAATTTATTAATTATGAACTGGATAACTAATTTTGTAAAACCTAAACTGCAGTCTTTCGTTGGGAAAAAAGAAGTCCCAGATAATCTTTGGGAGACTTGCCCAAAGTGTTCACAGATGCTTTTGAAAAGGGAATTAGAGAACAATTATTACGTTTGTAAACATTGTGACTATCATTTTAGAATAGATGCAAAAACTAGGTTAGAACTCTTTTTGGGAAAAAATTACATCATAATGGACACACCAAAGGTTGAAATTGATCCGCTAAAGTTTAAGGATACGAAAAAATATTCTGATAGATTAAAAGAAGCTCAAAAGAAAAATAATTTAAATGATTCAGTAATTGTAGCATCTGGAACTTTGAAATCAAAAAAAATAGTTGTTGCTATCTTCGATTTTAATTTTATGGGTGGATCGATGGGAATGGCTGCCGGAGAAGCGATAATTTCAGCTTGTTCATACGCAAAAAAAAATATGTTGCCATTAATAATTTTTAGTTCATCTGGTGGAGCAAGAATGCAGGAGGGTATTTTGTCATTGATGCAAATGCCAAGAACAATTATTGCCATTAATTCATTAGATAAAGAAAAAATTCCTTTTATTTCTGTTCTAACAGATCCAACAACTGGAGGTGTTTCTGCCTCATTTGCAATGCTTGGTGATATACTAATAGCTGAGAAAGATGCAACAATCGGATTTGCGGGAAGCAGGGTTATTGAAGAAACTATTAAAGAAAAGTTGCCAAAAAACTTTCAAAAATCAGAATATTTATTAGAAAAAGGAATGATAGATATAGTTTCGCATAGAAAAGATCTAACAAAAAAGATTACAAACATTTTAGATTATCTCCAAAAGTAGTTATTCGGTGAATAATTCTAAGGATATATTAAATAGACTTGAATTACTTCATCCAAAAAAAATTGATTTGTCATTAAACCGACTAAAAATTTTATTAAAAAATTTAGGCAATCCTCATCTAAAAACTTCTCCAGTTATACACATTGCTGGAACTAATGGAAAAGGTTCTGTAACTGCATTCTTGAGATCAATTTTTGAGAGTTTAGGGCTGAAAGTAAATGTTTATACATCTCCTCATCTAAGAAAATTTAATGAAAGAATCAGACTAAATTCAAAATTAATTTCAACTAAATTTCTTTATGAATTACTAGAGGAATATGAAGACATTAATGAAGGAAAACAAATTACATTTTTTGAAATAACAACTGCAGCAGCTTTTTTAGCATTTAGTAGAAAGAAATCTGACATTTTAATTTTAGAGACTGGTTTAGGTGGTAGATTTGATGCAACTAATGTCATTAAAAATTCAATTTGTTCAGTTTTAACTCCAATTTCAATTGATCATACTAATCTTTTAGGTAATTCATTAACAAAAATTACTAGAGAGAAGTTAGGAATAATTAAACCAGATTCAATGGCTATTATTTCTAATCAGAATAATTTAGTAAAAAAATTAATCAGAAATTATGCTAAAAAAAATAATGTCAAAATTTTTCAAGAGGGAAAGGACTGGAGAATAATAAAAAAAGACTTTAGGAATAGTATCTTCCATTTTGAGTGTAAAGAAAGAGTTTTAAAATTGCCTTTTCCAAATTTGTTTGGTGAACATCAGATTGATAACGCGGCTACTGCAGTTGCAACATTTTTATACCAAAAGTTCTTTCCAATTAATGTAAGATCAATTAGCGAAGGTATAATAAAAACTAAATGGCCCGCTCGTATGCAAAAATTAGATTCTGGTAAATTGTCAAAATTTGCTGGAAGGAATTTTGAAATCTGGTTGGATGGTGGACATAATATTCATGCTTGTGAAGCTGTTTCAAAAGTTTTTAAACAATGGAAGAATGACAAAATTTTTTTAGTAATTGGTATGGTTGAGGGTAAGGACCCTATAAATTTTATAAATAAATTAGCAGATCAAATAGAAACTGTTTCAATTTTACCCATTAATAATCATCAGTATATTCACCCTAATAAAATAAAAAATATATTAAACAAAAGACCTAAGGGAAAATTAAAAATTCAATGTTGTACAGGGATATTTGAAGCATTAGATGAAATAAAAAAAAATTATAATTCTGGAAAAGTCATGATTTGTGGTTCTTTATATCTAGCAGGAGAAGTATTGGCAAAAGATGGGTATTTAATAAAGTAACTCATTCATCAATTTTGTTTTTAATCCATTCTGATAAATCGTTCTTTGGTAACAGTCCAATTTTAGTATCTATTAGTTCTCCATTTTTGAAAAGTAGAAGGGTGGGTATGCTTCTTATTGAGAATTTTGAGGCAAGGTCCTGATTTTCATCAAGATTTACTTTTGCAACCTGAATTTTTTTTTCTAGTTCTAAAGAAAGCTCCTCAAGTATTGGAGTTAAAGTTTTACATGGTCCACACCATTCAGCCCAAAAATCAACCAGTACTGGTAGTGTTGAATTTGAAATTTCATTTTCAAAATTTTTATGATCTAGATCTTTGATTTTACTCATAGTATTAACCTCATTTTGTTATCCAAAAAGTTTTTTTGACAGATTATAGTCAAATTTGATTGGTTGTGGGTTTTGATTATTATAATAATCATTTAGAAAGTTGATGTAAATATTATATTGATCAACTTGGTCTTTAAAGTCGTTATCATGATCTTGATTTTCAATCTCCAAAGAAAAATTATCCGCTTCTTGCATAGCTGAAGGAAGGGTTATAAAAGATTCCTTTCCTAGAGAGTTCAGTCTACCTGAGATTTTATTATGAAGATGTTTGAAAATTCTTTTTGGAAGTGCCTCTGGAAAGTTTCTGTAAATATGTTTGGCGGCAAAATATTTAAGTCTATTATCGTTAAACCTCTCAGCAAATAACCATTTCTCTTCCCATTTTTCGTTATGAAAACGATTCATAACTATTGAATCCTTATAATTTATATTCTTAGAATATATAGTTTCCTCCTCCATTTGTATTTCCTGGGATTGCTCCTCTATTTTATCAAGAGCCTCGGTTTCTAGTATATTTTTAAGGTGATTTTTAAAATCACTGTTCTCTAATTGAGAACATTTAAGGTCAATTTCTTCATCTGACATTTCTGAATAGGGTGAAAGTTTTCTAGCATAATATTTATCCAAAATTGAGGGTTGTTTGTTGATTCGTATTTTTCTAAAAAAACTTTTATTTTTATAAATTTCCATTAATTCGTTCTTAGAGTAATTAATAATTTCTTCGCAATCATATTTTAGGTCGAATCCAATAAGTTGATTATTATATACGGGATGCTTCATCAAATGTTTGACTAAATAAATTCTATGTGAACTAAACATATAATTATGAAGTGTAAATAATTTTTGATTTAATATTTTATTTTCTACTTTTTTTGAATTTGAGTTTTCCATGAAAGAATTTAGAAGATCTTTATTTTTTCTTATAAGTAGAGATAGTAATTTCATAGTTGCTTCAACATCTGCAATTGCCTCATGTGAATTTTTAATTTCAAACGAATTAGCTCTTGCAAGACTTTCTAATTTAAAAGTTAATTTTCCATTGTCATTTTTTTCAACTTTGACATTGTTTTTTCTAAAAGCATGAATCATTGTTACGAAATTATATACATCACCTCTCAAATTTCCATTAGTGTTTGTTAAGTATGGAAAAATAAAATGTTCCCAAAAAGCTTGTCTAAAAAATTCCTCATCAAAATTTATTGAATTAAATCCAATAAAAAAGCAATTTTTAAATTTTTTAAGAAAACTCTCTATTTCTAAAACCATTTGGTAATAGCTTTTTTTTTCACAAAGAATTTCACTCACTTTGAGTTTATTTACTTTTAGTGCACCTATCGACGGTATAATGTCACTGTTAAGCCTGGACCTAATATTTAAGGTCTTTAATTGATTAAAATCTTTATCATAAATTATAAATCCTGCTTGAAGAATTTGATCAAATCTTGCCGATCTTCCAGATGTTTCAAAATCATAAATTACATATGTCATTATTTTATTTTATTTTTAATTTTTTTAAAATCACTCGGAGTACTTATATGAAACCAAGAGCTTTCATCTATAAATCCAAAAATTCTTTTTTTTTTAATTAAAGGATAAAAAACTTCTTTTACCGAAAATTTTTTTTTCTTAAAATCCATAATTAAATTAGGTTTAAAAATTTGCAATCCGGTAAAAACAAATTTCATAGATGAGAAAACATCACTTATTGGAGAACAATCTGCAGTGTCTTTACTTGTATTAAAATCTCCTTTCCCATTATAACCAAAAAAATCACTTTTATTTTTTAAGCACAATAAAATATCCATACACTCTGGGTCCCATTTTTCAAGCAATAGCTCAAATGGAGAAACAATATTATTTATCCAAAATGTATCACTATTCAAAAGAATCAAAGGTTTTGGTTGAAGCATTTTGGTTTGAATTGCATTCAATAAACCACCTCCAGTTTCTAAAATTTCATTTTCAATAATGATTTTCACACGAGAGTCATATTTTTTAATTTTTTCAACAATTTGTTCAGACAAATGGAATGCATTAACTACAATATTTTTAAAACCTAATCTTATTAAAGTATCTATATGGTTTTCAAGTAGACTTTTATGATTAATCTCAAGTAAAGCCTTTGGTTTTTTTTTAGTGAGTGGCAGCATACGTTTTCCATACCCTGCCGCAAAAATCATAGCTTCATTAATTTTCATTTTTCTAGATAAACTTTCCCAATAATCTATTAAAATCTTTAAATTCTTTTTTTTCTAGATTATTTTTTAATAATTTTTTTACTCTGGGTATATGAATCAAATAATTCTTTTTTTTATCTCTTTTGAAAAGTCTTGAAAAAATACCTAGAACTTTAAGGTGTCTTTGTATTGCAATTAAAGAAAAAGAATATAAAAAATCTCTTTTATTTATATTATCAAATTTTTTTAAATAATATTCTATAATTTTGTGTTCTAATTTTTTTGGAAAGTTAATTCTTGCGTCTTGTGTGAGCGAAACTATATCATATACACATGGTCCAATTAAAGCATCTTGATAATCAATCCATCCACATTTGAAATGATATTTTCTCTCTCTTAAAAAAAAGAGATTATCAATATGGTAATCTCTATGAATAAAAACTTCGTGAATCAATAAGGTTCTCTCTAAAGATAAATAGAGTATTTTTTTAAATTCATTAACAATGCTTTCATCAAATTTTATTGAATTCATTGGCAGGTACCATTCAAAGAAAAGTTTTGATTCTTGAAAAAACTTTTCTTTAGTATACTTTGGAATATTTGGTTTAAAATTTAAGAAATGAAGATGAATAAGTGAATCAATTGCAGTGAAATATAAATTTTTTCTATTTGAATCTTTTATTAGATCAGAATACTTTTTTTTACCAAAATACTCTATTAACAAGAAATTTGGATTTTCAAAAATTTCATGAATAACAGGGACTGAAACCTTATTTTTTAGAAGTTTGGTGATTTTAATAAAATTCCTGAAACTTTTTTCTTCATTATCGTACATTAACAACANCTCCTTATCTTTTATTTCAAGAATGAAGTATTTCCTATTAGAAGCATCGCCAGCTAAAAATTCGAATGAAGAGTAGTTAATTTTTTTTTTATTTAATTCTTTTTTTACAAAATCATTTAATTTCATTTTCAGAAAATTTTTTTAGATTAGCATTACCAAAGAACTTAATTTTAACATATTTTTGTAAATCTTTATCTTCATAAAAAAACATTTCTATTCTGTTTTGTGGTAAAAAATCTTTTATTATTTTAGACCATTCAACAATCACTAAATCATTTAGAGCTATCTCAAAATCTAAATTAAATAATTCATTTTTATTTCTTATTCTATACAAATCAAAATGCCAAACTTTTAATTTAGCAAGATCATATATTTGAACGATTGGGAATGTTGGACTTAGAACTTTAATTTCTTTTTTGGCTAAAAAATTTATCAAAAATCTAGCAAAAGTTGTTTTTCCAGTTCCAAGCTCACCATCCAAGCAAATTAAGATTGATTTAGAAATAATCTTTGAGAATTTAAGAGCCAAACCTTTTGTTGACTCAATATTTTTTAAATAAATGTTAAATTCATCTTTCATTTTTTTATTATTTACTAATATAAATATAAGTTATTCTATTATAGTTAGATTGGATTTAGAAATTATGAATAAATTTGATACTGATGTTTTAATAATTGGAGCAGGTCCAGTTGGACTTTTTACAGTTTTTCAACTAGGACAACTTGGAATTAAATCTTGTATAATTGATTGTTTGAGTGAAGTTGGAGGCCAGTGTTCAGCTTTGTATCCAGAAAAACCAATTTATGATATACCTGCTTATCCAAACATTAAAGCTATTGATCTTGTTAGAAAGTTACAAAAACAAATAAGTCCTTTCAAGCCAGAAGTTTTTCTCAATCAAAGAGTAGATAAAATCAAAGAAGATAAAAATAAATTTGTTGTTTCGACATCTAACGATAAATGTATTTCTGCTAGATGTATTATTATTGCTGCTGGTAATGGAGCGTTTGGACCTAATAAACCACCTTTAGATGGTATTGATGAATATGAGAATAAGACACTATTCTACAATATCAGAAATAAAAAATTATTTGACAATAAAACAGTTGCAATTGCTGGTGGTGGCGATTCTGCAGCTGATTGGGCAATAGAATTATCAAAGAATGCTAAAAAAGTTTATTTTATCCATAGAAGAACAAAATTAAGAGCCGCTCCAAATAGCGTAAAAAAACTCTACGATTTAGAGCAGAAAAAAAAAATAGAAATGGTGATTCCTTTTCAACTAGATTCTTTGATAGGAGACAATGGAAAAATAGAAAAAATAAATGTAAGAAATATTGATGGACAAATTAAGGAATTAGAGGCTGATTTTTTTCTCCCTTTTTTTGGCTTATCTTCAGAACTTGGACCAATAAAAGACTGGGAGTTGGAGATTGAAAAAAATATTTTAAAAGTTGATCAATCAACATGCATGACTTCCCGGGAGGGAATATTTGCTATCGGAGATATTTGTTCTTATCCTGGAAAACTTAAGTTAATTTTAACTGGTTTCTCAGAAGCAGCGATTGCATCACATTCTTGCTATAATAGAGTATTTCCTGAAAAAATATTACATTTTGAATATTCAACTACCAAAGGAATTAAAAAATTAACTTAAGACTTTTGTTTTAGAGTTTTCATATCGATTGCGAATCTAAATTTAACATCATCATTCTTCAATGACCTTCTATTAATCGAGAATGGCTTCAGATCTTGTTTGGCTGATAAAGAGGCATAAGCTGATATATTTTTATGTTCCACAAAAAGTATTTGTTACAATTTCTTGTGGATTAGGTGGAAGAGAAAATTCTTTTTCACTTTCAATCTCTTTGAACGGTTTTTTTAAAAGGGAAAGCATTTTTCTCATTACTGAAAAATCATCATCTTCTAGGATACTATTAATTGCTTTTTCAACAAGATGGTTTCGTGCAATATAGATAGGATTAGTTTGCATCATTTCTCTTGAAATAAGATTTGGAGAATTATTTTCTAATACCACTCTTTCTTTCCATTTTAAAATCCATTTTTTTAATATTTTTTTTTCTTTGCAAAGAGATAAAAGGTTTTTTTCAAAATCTTTTTTATAAAAGTTTTGTGAAAGTCTTCTAAAAGCAACTGTAAAATCGATTTTTTCTTTGTCAATCTTTTTAGATACTTGTCAATTAG
>PALU01000011.1 GCA_002706585.1 Rickettsiales bacterium | reverse complement strand
TTTAATTCAAAATTTATATTTTTCAAAACTCTGATATCATTCCCATTCACATTGTAATTAAGATTAATGTTATCTAGTTTATATAGTTTTTTCATTTTAAGATTTCTTGTTATATTGATAGTTGGTCTAAACTTTATACCAACAAAAGTGTATTGTAACCAAAAAATTGCATTGTTTGGTGATAGCTTGATGTCTGGTTATGGACTTGAGGAAAGTTTTCATCTATCAACTATTTTAGAAAAAAATCTTAAAGAAAAAGGATTTGATGTAAATGTTATTAATGCCAGTGTATCCGGAGATACGACATCTGGTGGACTAAATAGATTAAAATGGTTGCTTGAAAAAAGAGATATAGACATTGTTATATTATGCCTAGGAGCTAATGATATGTTGAGAGGAATCAAACCTTCCTTGATAAAACAAAACTTAAATAAAATTCTAGAAATTTTGCAAGAAAGAAGCATAACTATTCTTCTAGCTGGTATGCTTTCTCAAGAAACATTAGGAAATGAATATAAAAATAAATTTGACAGTATTTATCCTGAACTTGCAAAAAAATTTCAAATTTCTTTTTTACCATTTTTATTAGATGGTGTTGCTCTGAATGTTGAATTTAATTTAAATGATGGAAAACATCCTAATCAAAAAGGTATAAAAATAATAAGTAAAAACCTTGAAAAAAAATTAATTGATCTTCTTGATAATTAATTTTATTAAAAAAAAAATTGATACAAAAAATGAAACAGAATCTGATTCATGGTTTTCGACCCAATACAACTGATTTAAAATCCGCTAAACTTCGGTTTATGTCCTTTCGAGTCGGACTAGGGGTACCATTTAATAATTTTCAATAAAAGTTTAGTTTTTGTTGTAATTAGTATTTATTTGATCAGGTTTTAAAATCTCTATCATGTCATTGATTTCAATTCTTTTTTCTTTGGGAAAAGCAAATATATAAAATTTACCTGAACTTTTGAAATAATTATTTGNGTTTATGAAATGATTATTCTGATTAAAAAATTTATATTCAAACCAAAAAAGNTTATAGTTTTTAGACATCAGATATTTATTTAATTTGTATGGATCTTTTGGATTGTTTTCTGCAACTATTATTGGTCTAAATTTTTCTAAAAACTTAATTCCACCCTCTAGCACNTCCATTTCTAATAACTCTGCTTCTAATTTCATTAAATTACACTTTTTTAAAGTTAAAAATTGGTCTAAATTTTTAACTTCGACTTTTATTTTTTTTTGGTTGGTTGTTTTGATGAAATTAGAAAAATCATAATCTTTTTTAATTCCAAAACCACCAAAGTTACCAACCTCTGAGTAGTCTATATCATCAACAAAAAGTTCTTCTGAAAACCTTCCCATTGCAGCATTAAAAATTTCTACATTTTTAATATTATTCAAAGCAAGATTTCCACATTGAAGGTAATATATCAATTTTTGTGGTTCAAATGAGTAGACTAATCCTTTATAACCAACTTTTTTTGCTATTGGTATTGTCATCAAACCAACATGAGAACCTATATCAATTACATAATCAGATTCATTAATAAATAATAGTATCTTTTGTAACAGTTTTTCTGACCATTCACCATATTCTCTTATGCTCATGCCTACAAACTCGTCGTAGTTATAGTACATAAAATTACCGTGTTTGGCATTAACTAATCCGATGGCATTGTCTTTCATATGGATTTATTAGCAATTCTTATTCCATATATGAATGATTAGGAAAAAAGTGTGTTAATGTGTCATTAGTAAATTTAAACCCCATACTCATATTGACTTAGAGAAAAGTGGAATGAATTCAAAATCCTTTGTTGTTCGGAACAATTTCGTATATATTGGACAAAAGTGCCAAAATAAAGAAATAAAGTATTTCTCGGCTCTTTAATTTGTTGAAAAATTTTAAAGCTTGTATACAATTTTAAAAATTCAAAATAGTAATTTTTTTAACTTTAATCTTAAAACATTATTCGACTTTGAAAAAATTAATAATAATTTTTTTTCATTCTGATTCACATAATTTTAAATTAAAGGATTTCTTAAAATACCTTCACCAAAAGGAAAAACTTTTCTTGCAACAAAAAAGGAATATATTAAAAAAAAACCTGCAGTAAAAAAAACATTTTTTTTCTCTTTCTTTTGATCGTATAACGGTAACATGCTGTATATTAAGGGCAAAAATATGAGAATTGTACCTAGAGTATGTCGTACACCAATTTGACCATAAAGAGAAAAGAATAGTAAAATTATAAAGTTATAAATTATGCCTATTAAAAGATAATCTTTATTTAACACTATAACTTCCTTTGTGAAAAAATAGTAAGATAATAAGAAAATGAACATAAAAATTATCGGAAATAATGATAAAACTGCAAGTGAATAGCCATATTTTGCCAAACTAATGATATAAGTCAAAATTGTTAGGAAATCATTTTTTAGGATTCCAAACCCAGGATTATCGTGTACACCAAAATGAAAATATCCACCAAAAAATGATTCTACGATTCCAACCCAAGAAAAATAAGGAAAAAGAAATAACAAAATACACAAAAAATAAAATTTAGCTTCTGATAAGAAAAAATTTAACTTTTTTTTATTATCAAAAAATTTAACTTTCATATAAAAGATTATCAAAACAATAAATGGAGCAAAAAATATTTCATAAAACAAATTCAAAAAACCAAACAAAAAAGAAAACCAGAGTAAAATTTTTAATCTACAATCTCTTTTAATAAGTTCACAAGAATAAATTGTTAAGGAAACTGCTAACAAAGTCAAAATAGCTGGACTTGGTGATACAAAATAAATTTTTGTTATATCATTGATTATAAAAAAAACACCTAACCATAACCCTATATTTGAATAAGAAGAAATCTTAAATACAGAAATTTTTAATGATTTGCAGAATAAAACAAAGGCTAAGAAAATAACAACAACATTGAATATAATCCAAGCTAAGTAAGTCGACACAAAATTTTCGAGATCGCTTACGGTATCATCAACAGTTTGTTGTATTCGACCAAATCTATAACCAGAATTCAAAGAATTTCTAATGTTATCAAATATTTTTTGATCTGAAAAAGATAAAAGATTAAGCACTTTTTCTATTGGTTTAGAAATAAGATAAACCGTTATAAAACTTCCAGGTCTACTTAAGCCTACGTTACCTGCCGTTAATTTTCTGTTTTTTACATACCGCTCATTTTCAAACAAAAGTAAAGGATTGTTAGCTAATCTCATCCAGTTTCCAGTATCAGATGATACTGAAAACCCTAAATAGTCGTTTATTACAATATTTCTAGCATTATATTCTATTTGTTTATCATCATCGACTACTGGGCCTGAATATAAAGCAATTAGATAAAAAAATAAAACAGATATAAACATCAGAAGAAATTTTTTCTCACGAAAAAAATCTGAATATTTAGTCATAGGCATTATTCATTGTTTAAATATTTTAATTTCACAGATTAAATCTTATTTTATAACACCTATAAATTTATATAAGAAAATAATAAAAAATTTTGCCTTTTTGATTCAAATAAAAATTTATTAGCTGATCATACAAATGATTGGGGGCTTCTTCAAATCTAGAATGCACACTATTTATAAAATTATAGGAGCTTAATTTAATAGTATAGAATTTTTTTTATTTAAGGCTTCTATTAATTTATCTATTTTTCCTTCTTTTAGAAAACCACTAAATTCAGATTTTTTTGTTGCTATTTCACTAACTGAACCAGCTAACAAAACATCAAATATTTTCCATTTTCCATTCTTGTTTACCAGTAAATAATTTATTGAAACCTCATCACCGTTATACGGGATTAGGTTNGTTTTTACTATAATAAATTTGTTTTTTATATTTTTCTTTTCTTTAATTTTAAACTTAACATCTTTAATTTTAACAAATCTTTTGAGATAATTTTTAGCAACATACTCTTCGAAAACTAATGAAATTTTTTTTTGTTTTTCCAAATTAGAATTTTTCCAAGCATTTCCAAGAATCATATTAAGCATTTTTTCAATATCATAAGTATTATTAATAATAGGCATAAATTTTTTGTAATCATAAATTTCTTTTTTACTTACTTTAATTAATCCTTCATGTAATTCATTAATTGTATCTACGGGATCTAAATTCGAAGATTCAAACTTTTCTTTAAGTTTGGCTAAATCTTTTACTTTTGTTTTTGTGACTGGATCATTTAATTTAGATTGATTTTTAGGAAGGATTTTTTCTGCAGATTTCTCTGTCTTTTTTATAATTTTTGATTCCTCAGAAATAGATTTTTCAATATCTTCTTGTTGGTTAAGATTTTTATTTATTGATGATTCATTAAGTTCTTCATCATTAGTAAAAAGAAAAGTAAGGGTCATAACAAGTATTGTTAATGATAAAATAATTATTGATAAAAGAATATTTTTTTTAAATTTTAAGAAAAAAGTTATCATTAATTATACACTAAATTGATAATATTATTATTATANATAAAGCAAAAAATAACATTTAATTAAANTTTTTTTGACTTATAAATAATATANTTTGTAATTATAAATAAATTTATTTCAATGAATATTATTCAAAATGCTAAAAATTGGCAAAAAAAATATAAATTAATTAACTATTGTCCCAAAGAGATTTTTAGTAAATCAAAGTCAAAATCAGATTCTCTTTTTTCATTAAGTTTTTTTATAATGATAATGGCAACTGAAATCTTATTTAATCAACCATTTGGTAAAAAAATAGGAATAATTCATAATAATTTNTATAAAAAGATTTTTAAAAGAAAATATGAAAAGATTGAAAGGGTTGAAATTAATACCTTTGGATATAGTTTTCTTTTGATTTTAGAAAAATTATTTAAAGAAGAACAATCTCTTCAAAATCATGTAAGAGAAATTATTAATTTTGGTACATGCCACTGGGCAACTGTAATAAATTTTAATGAAAAGGAGAGAATAAGAAGGTTGGAGATAATTTATTCAATGTGGGAAGAAAATAAAAAACTAGTTTTGTCATATAAAGATGAAGCAAAAATAGATCTCATATTTTTTTTATACAAAAGTTTTGAGCTAGGAATAGGTAATAAAAGGATTATAAAAAAAAATATTTCTGTTGTAAATTTTACTGTTAGTAAAGCAAAAAAGGAATTTAGATTTGATGTTTTAAACGAATTTAAAAAAAAATTTTATTGAATTAATGAATCTAAAAACCAAATATACGAAATGGATCAAAACATTCAAAAGTTTATCTTACAAGATGAAACCTACATTAGATTTAAAAAGTTTGGTAAGGGTCAGCCAATTCTGTTACTTCATACTTTCAGAAACAGGTTGGAATATTGTAAAAATGTAGCTAATNTCCTAAAAGAAAAANATTCCGTCTATATTGTCGACCTTCCTGGTTTTGGAGATTCACCTATAAATGTAAATACAAAATATACACAAGACTTTTTTACAAATTCGATAATAGATTTTATAGAAAAAAAAAAATTAAAAAATCTAATTATTGCAGGTGAATCGATCGGAGGGGTGTTACCAATATCTATTTCTTTAAAGATTCCAAAGAAAATAGATAAAATTTTTTCTTTTAATCCTTATGATTATGATGAATTTTTTGGTGATGGAATTAGTAGGGGAAATTTTTTTGCTCGATTTATTATGTTTCATTGTGGCTTGCCATTCTTCGGAAAACTTTTTGTTGGACTTGAAAATAAATTTATACTTAAAAAAATTTTGAATGGCGGATTTAAAAATTCCGAAAATCTGACAAATGAATTTTTAAATTTATTAAGCAAAGCAAATAAAAAACCTGGGTACACTTATCATTTTCTAAATGTGTTATCTAATTTTAAAAGTTGGTCAAATATTAAGAATTCTTACAATGAACTTAAAGTTCCGATAAAGCTTATCTACGGAGAAGACGATTGGGCTAATAAAACAAATCGTCACACTACAATGAATAAATTAAATCTAGACTCATATAAAACTATAAATGACTGCGGTCATTTTTCATTTTTAGAAAAACCCAAAGAAGTTGCCAATATTATCCTAGGTTAATTTAGAAATTAGATTGAACTTATCTTTTGGCATTAAAATTGCTGAATTTATATATGCCAGTTCAAAAAAGAAAAGTTTTAAAAAATTATTTAAAAAAAAAAAAAACATTAGACAATTTTGTTTTAGCTTGTGATCAAATTAAAAGACTAAAGGACGTAACNNTAAATAACTAATTTAATAAAAATCTAAATTTCTAGATAATAATTTTTTAAAAGAAAAATTNTAAATNTATTGTTTATTCTAGATTAATAATCATACTAAAATATATCATTTTTTAACAGTGGAGGGTTAATATGAATTCATCAAATGATTGTGGTTGTGGACGTTCACCTAATGGTAAATGTATAGGTTGGCATGACCTTTCTGAAGAAGAGTATAAAAAACAACTGCAAGCTTACGAAGCTAGGCAAGAAGCGAAAAAAAAATAACTTTTTCGAGCCTAGTGTAGTACAAATATTGACAAATATTATTTAGATATTAAATTTAATTATAAATTTAATAAAAAGGTAAAAATTATGAAAAAAATACTCTTAAGCTTGGCTTTAATTATGTTTGCATCTAATTTGTATGCAGCTGACATGTCTATTGACATGCTTAATAAGCGCGATGATGGCAAACGTATGGTTTACAGTGTGGAGATTGCTAAGATTGATAAAGGTCAAACAATCAAATGGGTAGCTAANGACAAGGGTCANAATGTTGANATGATTAAAGGTCCAGATGGAGCAACATTACCAAAAAAAAGTAAACTTAGTAAAGATGTATCATTGACTTTCGATACTTCTGGAATCTATCTTTACAAATGCACCCCACACGTCGGAATGGGTATGATTGGAATAGTTGTTGTTGGTGGAGATACCTCTAATAAAGAAGCTATTGCTAAGGCTAAACTCTCTGGTAAATCTAAAAAGAAAAGAGATAAATTTCTGTCTGAAATTTAAGACCTTCTAAAANGGGTCAANTCGTTAAGTGTTGACCCTTTTTATTTAATCACTTTAAAGTTAATCATTAGTAATTATCAAACTATAATGATAATGTGCAAATATTTAATTTTTTAATAACCTAAATTGTGATAAAAAAAATCAACCAATGCAGAATTTGTGGTAATAAAAATTTAATTGATGTCTTAGATCTAGGAACTCAATTTCTTACTAGTGTTTTTCCTGATAAAAACCAAATTAAAAATATTGAAAAGTACCCATTAAAATTAGTCAAGTGTCATGGTAACGAAAATGTATGTAATTTAGTTCAATTAGCACATTCGGTAGAAAAAGACTTAATGTATTCAGATAATTATGGATACAGATCAGGACTTAATTCAAGTATGATGTCTCATCTTCAAAATAGAGTTAAGCGGATTATGAGAATAGTGAATTTAAAAAAAAATGACATCGTATTAGATATAGGTTCAAATGATGGAACTACTTTATCGTATTACGATCATCAAATTAAAAAAATTGGTATTGATCCAACTAGTGGAAAATTTAAAGAATTTTATAAACCTGACATAACCGTGATTACCGATTTTTTTTCAGCAAAGATTTTAAAAAATTATATTGGAAATAAAAGAATTAAAGTGATTACTTCATTTGCAATGTTCTATGATTTAGAGAACCCAGTTGAATTTGCTGAACAGATTTCTCAGATTCTTGACATAAATGAAGGAATTTGGGTGTTAGAGCAAAGTTATTTACTAGAAATGCTAAATAAATTATCTTTTGACACAATCTGTCATGAGCATCTTGAATATTATTCTTTAACTCAGATTGATTGGATTATGTCTAAAGTTGGTCTTAAGGTCATAGATGTTGAATTCAATGAAATAAATGGTGGAAGCTTTGCAGTTACAGTTTGTCATAAATCAAATAAAATTTACAAAACTTCAAAGAAAGTTAATAATATTTTACAACTAGAAATTAAAAAAGGTTTATCAAATAAGAAAATTTTTGAGACTTTTTCAAAAAGAGTGCATCTCTTCAAGAATAATTTTAAAGATTTTTTAATCTCATCAATAAAAAGTGGGAAAAAAATTTTTGGAATAGGTGCTTCAACTAAAGGTAATGTTATTCTACAGTATTGTGACATTGATAAGAATTTATTACCTTACATAGGTGAAATTAACCATGAAAAGTTTAATAAATTTACACCAGGAAGTTGGATAGAAATAAAGAAAGAGGATGAAATTTTAAAAATGAATCCAGATTTGCTTTTGATATTACCTTGGCACTTTAAAAAATTTTTTCTGGAACAAAAAAAATATAAAAAATTTAATTTATTGTTTCCATTACCTGAGACACATATTGTAAAAAGTAATGAATAAAAAGGTTATTATAGTTGGTTGTAAAGGACAAGACGGTACTCTATTAACGAATCTCTTAAATAAGAAGAAATATTCTATCTATGGATTATCTAGAGAAAATTTTGATATCACTTCAAAAGAAAAAGTAGAAGAGATTGTAAAAAAAATAAAACCTCAAGAAATTTATTTTCTTGCTGCTTATCATCATTCCTCTGAAGATAGAAAAAATATTGACTTACAATTAAATTATGATGTTAATTTTTACAGTGTTGTTATTTTTTTAGATAGTATTGTAAAATTTTCAAGGAAAACAAAATTTTTTTTTGCTTCCTCTTCATTTATTTTTAAGCCAAGTAAGTCCAAACAAGATGAGACTACAAAATTTGAACCTGAATGTCATTATAGTTTTTCAAAAGTAGCATCAATGAAAGCATGCGATTTTTATAGAAAACATGAAAAAACATTTGCGTCATGTGGAATACTATACAATCATGAATCTTCTTTTAGACAAAGAAATTTTCTAAGTAAAAAAATAATTACACATGCTATTAAGAATTTTAAAAAAAGTAAAAAGAAACTCATATTACATAACCTTAACCACAGAGCTGACTGGGGATATGCTCCAGATTATGTCAATGCAATGCATAAAATTTTAAATCATCCAAGTCCTAATGATTATATAATATCAACAGGAAAATTACATTCTGTTAAAGATTTTGTTGATCAAGTTTATTCCTCTTTAGATCTGGATTATAAAAAATTTGTTGAAATAAAAGAAAACAAAATCATTTCAAATTTTAGGCTCGGTAATTCTAATTTACTTAGAAAAGATTGTAATTGGAAACCGTCAATAACCTTTAATGAAATGATAAAAAAACTTGTTACAGAAGAATTAGACAAAATCAAGTAAATGGATTAAATAAATTACTACCCTCTCCGTACGGAAATGTTTTTCTAGCAATGTATATAGAGTAAAAAATAAAAAATACAAAAAAAGTATAAATGTAATTTTCTTTTTTTTTCTTTAAATTTTTTTCTATAAGTGTTGCTAAAAAAGGAATAAAAATTAGAAGAATTCCCACAGTGTGTCTACTAGCAATAACACCATAACTTGAGAAAAAAAGTAAAATTGTTATTGAGTAAATTAATCCTATGAGAAAGAAATTATTTTGTTTAAAGAAATTATCTTTTTTAATTAATAGACTATATACCCCAAAAGTTAGTAATAAAAGAAATACTGGGAGAACTGATAAACACGCAATTTTTATTCCGTGAATCATATTAAGAAAAATTCCAGAAAAAATTGTTAAGAAATCATTGCTTAAAATTGAGAAACCAGGACTTGCTTCTATGCCAAAATGATAAAAACCATCTTTATAAAATTCTACAAAAATATACCAAGATAAATAAGGAGTAATAAAAGTTATAATAGATGATAAAAATATTTTATAATTTTTAATTAAATCCTTTAATTGTTTTTTTTTATCTATTATCTCAATTTTTAAATAAATTAAGAATAAGGTTATAAATGGACAAATAAAAATCTCATAAAATAAATTACCGAGTCCAAAAATTAAGGAAAAGAAAATCAATAAATTTTGATTGTTTGTTTCTTTTTTGAGCTCGGAACAAGCTAGCAAAGTTATTGAAACAGCTAATAAATTAAATAAACCTACACTCGGTGAAACAATATATTTTTTTGTAAGATCATTGATTATAAAAAAAAAACCTAGCCACAAACTGATTTTAGTATATGAAGAAATTTTAAAAATTGAAAAATTCATTGCTTTACCATAAAAGATAAAACATAAAATAATTATTATAAGATTGAGCAGAACAAAAGTTATATATGTTGGATATAAATCTTTTAAATTAGGAACGGAATCCTCAATTGTCTGTTTTATTCCCATTTCNTTATATCCAGAATCAAGAGATTTCTTGAGATTTTTATGTATTTTTTCGCTAAACAAATCAAAATAATTAAATATGAAGTCAATTGGTTTAGAAACTATATATGTGGTAAACAAAAAACCTGGACGTGACAAACCAACCGTGCCAGGAACTAATTCTCTACCATTTACGATCCTCTCTCGTTCAAAGATTATTGATGGATCTTTTGCAATTCTCATGTAATTTCCTGCATCAGAGCCAACTGAAAACCCAAACCCAAAAGGTAAATAGATATTTCTAGTATTAGATTCTATTTGTTTAGAATCATCAACAACAGGACCAGAGTACAAAGCGGTAATAAAAGTTAAACAGACGAAGATAAACATTAAAAAAAACTTTTTTTTTAATAAAAAGTATTTAATATTGGAATTTATCACATTACCTGCCATTAAAATAAATGCTTAATTTTTATATCATTCATTAATTTATGATTACAAAGAATAAAACGTTAATTATGATTCCTACATATAATGAAAGGAATAACATAGATTTCCTAATATCAAAGCTAAGAAAGTTAAAAAATAAATTTGATATTCTATTTATTGATGATAATTCGCCAGATGGCACGGGACAAATTCTGGATAAAATGGCTATAAATAATAAAAGAATAAAAGTATTCCACAGGGAGAAAAAACTTGGAATTGGAAGTGCGCACCTTAATGGTTTAGATTGGGCCTATAGGAATAAGTACCAAAGATTAATAACTCTTGATGGCGACTTAACTCATTCACCAGAAGACATTGAAAAATTTTTGGTAAAAATAGAAAATTTTGACGTAGTTGTTGGGTCCAGATTTATAAGAAAAAATAGCTTAAAAGGGTGGACTTTACATAGAAAAATATTAACTTATTTAGGGCATTTTGTTACTAATATTGGATTAGGATTAAAGTTTGATAGCACATGTGGCTTTAGGATCTACAATTTAAAAAACATCAGAAACAGAATTTTTAAAATGGTTCAATCCAAGGGATATTCATTTTTTATTGAAAGTTTGTTTCTACTTAAGCAAAATAAATATAAAATTTCAGAAATTCCTATCATACTTCCTACACGTGCGTGGGGAAGTTCAAAAATGAAAATTTCTGATATAGCAAAAAGTATTATTGTAATTTCTAAACTTTTTTTTCTTAGGCTATTAAATAGTAAAAATTTTATATTGAAAAAAAAAATAGATATAAATGAAAATCTTGTAAAAAAAGAAAGGATAGAATGGGATGATTATTGGAAAGAAAAGACTAGTTCAATTAAGCATATTTATAATTTTATTGCTTTCTTTTATAGAGTAATAATAATTAAACCCGCATTAAACTATTTCTTTTTTAAATATAATAAAATGCCAATGTCAAAAACACTTCATGCGGGTTGTGGTAGTGGCCAAGTAGATGTGAATTTAGCACAAAAAACAAATCTTACAGCATTAGACATATCACCGAAGGCGCTTTTTAAATACAGTAATTTTCATGATGATGATGTTGAAATAATTCATGGTGATATATTTAATATGCCATTCAACAAAAAAAAATTTAACATTATTTTTAATCTTGGTGTAATGGAGCATTTTACTGAAGCTCAAATAAAACAGATACTTTTAGAATTTAAAAGGACTTTGAAAGATGATGGGACAATTATTTTATTCTGGCCTCCTCGATATGGTTTAAGTGTCAAATTCCTTAAAATGGTAAAGAACATGATTTATTTTTTTGCTAAAAAAAATATTGATTTTCATCCCGATGAGATAACACTAATTAAATCCAAAAAACATGCTGAAAAAATTCTAAAGAATAGTGGATTTAATATTATACAATCATATTTTGGAATACGTGATTTTTTTACTCATGAAATTATTGTAGCAAGAAAGATTTAAATTTTATTTATTTAGAATCTAGTAAGGTAATTTTGTGCTACCCATCAAAAATTTATCCACAGAATGTGCAGCTTGCNTTCCTTCTCTAATTGCNCATACGACTAAAGATTGTCCTCTTCTCATATCACCAGAGACAAAAACTTTTTTTAAATTTGTTTTATAATCTTCATCTGTGGCCCTGACATTTCCTCTTTCATCAAGTGATAATCCAGAGCCAGTAATTAATTTATCCTTAACTGGATGTAAGAATCCCATAGCAAGTAGAATTAAATCAGCCTTAATAGATATTTCAGAATCTTTGCCAATTATCTCCTTCATTTCACTTTTACCAAATTTATCTTTTTTCCATTCAAGTTTTTTTAAAATAAGGCTTTGAACATTATTTTTATTTCCATGGAAAGATTTTGTTGCCACACTCCAGTTCCTTTGTACACCTTCTTCATGAGATGATGATGTTCTTAATTTGAGAGGCCAATTTGGCCATGTTAAAAGTTTATTCTCCATTTCTGGAGGTTTTTCTAAAATCTCTAATTGCGTAACCGACTTAGCTCCTTGACGGTTTGAAGTTCCGATACAATCTGATCCAGTATCTCCACCACCAATGACGACAACATGCTTATCTTTTGCACTTATTGAATCTTCAGGATATACCACATCACCCTCACACAATCGATTTTGTAGTGTTAGAAAATCCATGGCAAAATGAATTCCATTAAGTTCTCTACCTGGAATATTTAAATCTCTTGGTTCTTCTGATCCACACGCTAATACAATAGCGTCAAAGTCTTTATTTAATTGATTTAAATTAATATCTGTTCCAATTCTTACATTACATTTAAAGACCACACCTTCTTTTTCCATTTGATCAATTCTTTTATCAATATAATGTTTTTCCATTTTGAAGTTTGGTATTCCATATCTAAGAAGTCCACCTACTCTGTCATTTTTTTCAAATAAAGTAACGTCATGACCTGATCTAGCTAATTGCTGAGCACAAGCCAATCCAGCTGGTCCAGATCCAACAATAGCAATTTTTTTTTTTGTTTTTGAAGGATTGATTGTTGGTTTAATCCATCCCTCATCATACCCTCTATCAATAATTGATCTTTCGATATTCTTAATTGTAACTGGATTATCTTCTATATTTAAAGTACATGCTGCCTCACATGGAGCCGGACAAATTCTACCAGTAAATTCTGGGAAGTTATTTGTGGAATGAAGAACATCTAATGCAATTTTCCAGTCTCTTTCATAAACCAAATTATTCCATTCAGGGATTATATTATTTACAGGGCATGAATTATGACAATAAGGTATTCCACAATCCATACATCTTGAAGACTGTTCGTTTAAAACTTTTGCAGGAGTAGGGAGAATAAATTCATTGAAATTTTTTAGTCTTTTTATGGGATTAATAGATTTATTTTCTACTCTATCATATTCTAAAAAACCAGTTACTTTTGCCATTGTTTTACCCCACTAACATTATTATCCAAATTACTAGATTTTAAAAGAGCATTTTTGAAGTCTATAGGTAATATTTTGTAGAATCTTTTTAAATTATTTTCATAATCATCAAGAATTGATTTAGCTTTCATAGAGTTAGTATAATTTACATGTCTTTTTAGCATTTCTTTTATTCTTACTTCATCATTTGTTAAAAGAGAATATTTATCAAAAATATTATCTAATCTTTGATTGTCTGTCCTATTGATTTTTAAAATCTCAACCATTGAAAGATTGCATTTTGATTCAAAACTTTCAGATTCGTCGTAAACATAAGCTATCCCTCCACTCATTCCTGCAGCAAAATTCACACCAGTATTACCTAGAATCATTACAATTCCACCGGTCATATACTCGCAACAATGATCTCCAGTTCCTTCGACAACAGCAATAGCCCCAGAATTTCTAACTGCAAACCTTTCTCCAGCTAGACCTGAAATATAACATTCACCAGCAATTGCACCATATAAGACTGTATTACCTACGATTATATTTTTATCTGATCTATAATCTTTTCTACGGTGAGGAGAGATTATTATTCTACCACCACTTAATCCCTTACCAACATAATCATTTCCCTCACCAATCAGATTTAAGGTAATTCCTTTTGTTAAGAAAGTTCCGAAGCTTTGTCCAGCAGTTCCCTTTAAGTTAATTACAATTGAATCTTCATTTAGTCCTTCAAAACCATATTTCCTAGCAATTTCTCCAGATAACATGGCTCCAAAACTTCTATTAATATTTCTAATAGTTTTATTAATTTGAATACTAGATTTTTTTCCAAATATTACGTCATTGGCCTCCTTAATAATCTTAATATCTAGTGCTTTGTCTACATCATGCATTTGTTTCGATGAATTATAATTTTCTTTTGGAGATTCTGTTTCTGGTTTCCATAAAATTTTTGAGAAATCAATATCTTTAGCCTTCCAATGGTTAATAGCATCTCTTTTGTTCATAAAATCTGACCTACCAATTAAATCTTGAAATTTAGAAATACCTAAATCTGCCATAATTTCTCTAACTTCTTCAGCTACTAGAAAAAAGTAATTAATTACATTTTCAGGGGTACCTTTAAATTTTTTTCTTAACTCTTCGTTCTGAGTTGCAACTCCAACTGGACATGTGTTTAGATGACATTTTCTCATCATAATACACCCAACAGACACTAGTGGAGCAGTCGAAAAGCCAAATTCATCTGCACCCAGCATTGCTCCTATAACAACATCTCTCCCTGTCTTAAGTCCTCCGTCCACTTGCAAAGAAATTCTATTTCTTAATTTATTAAGAACTAAGGTTTGATGAGTTTCAGCTAAGCCAAGCTCCCAAGGGGAACCTGCGTTTTTAATAGAAGTTAATGGAGATGCTCCAGTACCGCCATCATAACCAGAAATTGTAATGTGGTTAGCCTTACATTTAGTTACTCCAGCTGCTACAATCCCAACCCCGAATTCAGATACAAGTTTTACGCTAATTCTTGCTGAACTGTTTACATTCTTTAAATCAAATATTAATTGAGCTAGATCTTCTATGGAATAAATATCATGATGTGGAGGTGGAGAGATCAATCCTACACCAGGAGTTGAATGACGTACAGCTGCAATTTTATCATCGACTTTATGACCAGGAAGCTGACCACCCTCTCCGGGTTTTGCTCCTTGACAAATTTTTATTTGGATGTCATTGGCATTAACTAGATATTCAGTTGTTACACCGAAACGACCCGATGCTACTTGTTTTATTGCACTTCTCATTGAATCACCATTATCTAACGTTTGAAATCTTTCAGTTTCCTCTCCACCTTCACCAGTATTAGATTTGCCACCAATTCTATTCATTNCCAATGCCAGAGTTGTATGGGCTTCTTTAGAAATTGAACCAAAAGACATCGCACCAGTTGAAAATCTTTTTACAATCTCCTCAGCTTTTTCAACTTTATTTATATCAATTTTTTTATTTGTCTTGTTAAATTTAAAAAGACTTCGAATAGCAAATATTTGTTTGTTATGATCATTAATNTCAGATGAAAAATTTTTAAAGGATTCTTTAGAATTTATTCTTACAGCTTTTTGAAGATTGGTAACAGTATTAGGGGACCAGGCATGACTTTCACCCTTAATTCTATAAGCATACTCTCCACCTTCTTCGAGTGAAATATCATCTGTAATTTTAACNTGGTTTTTATTAAATCTTTCAAGTGTTTCTTTTTGAATTTGTTCGAGGTTTATCCCTCCAATAATAGAAGCTGTGCCGCAAAAATATTTATCTATGACTGTTTCAGAAATTCCGATAGCATCAAAAATTTGTGCTCCACAATATGACTTTAATGTAGAAATTCCCATCTTAGACATTATTTTCAATAAAGCTTTTCCAGATGCTTTGATAAAATTTTGCTGAGCTAATTCAAAGTTTGATTCATCAACAAGAGACTTGATTGTATCCAATACTAAATATGGGTTAATTCCCTCAACTCCGTAACCAGCTAAAACTGCAAAATGATGCAGTTCTCTTGCTTCTCCAGTTTCAACGATTATACTCGTTTTCATTCTTAANCNCTCAGCTATTAAAAAATGATGCACGGCTGATGCAGCAAGTAAGCATGGAATAGGCGCATTAACATTTGAAATTTTCTTATCAGATAGAATTAAGATATTTTTTCCATCGAGTATTTGAGACTTTGCCTCAAAACAAATTTTATCTAATCCGTTTTTAAGTTCATAACCATTTGATGAATTTTTGAATAAAATATCTATAGTGGCTGAATTTAATTTCTTGTTTGTTGATTTTTCAATATTTTTTATTGCTTCAATTTCTTCATTTGTAATTATTGGTTGATCCAATTCAAGCCTAAGACAATTATTTAAATCAGGTGGAGAGAAGATATTGGGCTTTTCACCTAATGAAATTTTTAAAGACATTACAAGTTCTTCTCTTATAGGATCAATGGGTGGATTAGTAACTTGCGCAAAACATTGTTTAAAGTAAGAATATAAAAGTTTAGGTCTATCACACAATAATGAGATAGGAGTGTCTGTACCCATAGATCCAGTAGGCTCAACACCCGATTGAATTATTGGGTTAATAAAAAAGGAAATATCTTCTTTTGTGAAACCAAATGCAAGCTGATATTTTCTTAAATCATATTTCAAGCTTTTTTTTTGTTTTTGATATTTATTAATATCATTCAAAAAAACTTGGTTTTTTTTAAGTAAGGATTCAAAATTATGCTTTGAAGAAAACTTTTCTTTTAATTCATCGTTATTGATTATTCTCTTTTCATTAAGGTCAATAAGGAATATTTTTCCCGGTTCAAGTCTCCATCTTTTTTTTATTTTTACATCTGGTATGTCCAAAACGCCCATTTCAGAAGAAACTAATACTAAACCATCATCTGTAACATGGTATCGTGACGGTCTAAGACCATTTCTGTCTAATACTCCACCAATTTTTCTACCATCAGTGAAACACATAGCAGCTGGACCATCCCAGGGCTCAACATAATTTGAAAAATAATTGTAATAAGAATTTAAATTTTTAGAATGATGTTTGTTTTTTTCCCAAGCTTCAGGAATTAAAAGCATCATGGCTTGCTCGACATCATATCCACCTATAATTAAATATTCTAGGGCATTATCAAAAGCTGCAGAATCTGAAACATCTTCAAAAATTAAGGGATTTATATTTTTAAAGTCATCAGTGAAGTAATTTGAATTAGAAATTCTCGCTCTTGCATTCATCCAATTAACATTTCCTCTCAAGGTATTTATCTCTCCGTTGTGACAAAGAAATCTAAAAGGTTGGGCTAGTTCCCAGCTTGGAAATGTATTAGTTGAGAATCTTTGATGAACAATCGCAAGTGAGGAAATATATAAATCATCTTTTAGGTCGAGAAAAAATTCATTTAAACTATCAGACATTATCATTCCCTTATAAGTTATTACTCTTGGAGAAAGAGAAACAACATAAAAGTCAAAAGATTTGAGCTCTATCTCCATATTTCTTCTAGCTAAAAAAAGTTGGGACTCAAACTCATTAATAGTCCTTGATTGTTTTTTTTGCTTAACAAATATTTGAAAAATTGAAGGTTGATTTCCAATAATTGAATATCCAAAAACTTTTATATTAGTTGGAACAGGTCTAATAAAAAGAATTTCAAGATTAAATTTATTAAAATATTTCTTTATAATTTCAATACAGTGATCTTTTTCATCTTCATTTCTTGGTAAAAAAAACATTCCAACCGCATAATCGTCTGGGCGTGGAAGTATTACATCAAAAGCTGATAATTCTTTTTGAAAAAACTGATGAGGGATTTGAGTGAGTATGCCAACTCCATCACCTGCTTTTGGATCTGCGCTTACAGCGCCTCGGTGAGTAATATTGCAGAGAATTTTAAGAGCATAATCTACGATTTGTTTTGAAGGTATGTCATAAATATTAGCAACAAGACCAATACCACATGAATCTTTTTCCTTCGAAGGATTGTAAAGACCTTTTTTTTCTTTATTTTTTAACATTCTCCTAGCTAATATCTAAGCTGAATTGGCTGAATTATCAATACTATTAGTAAAATTTTCTTTAAAGATTGATTGTTTTCTCATAAATAATTTTACCCATTGTTTCTGAATCAGATTTTTCCTCTCTAGTATATTTAACTAATCCTAAACCTTTTGCAAAATAAGTTGTCGTGAAAATTTCAATATTAATATTACCCAAAGTTGGGTCTGGATAATAACTTGTTTTTCCGTATCCTGAAATTTTTATGCAGTTTTTTATTTTTTTCCCTCGAATTGAAATAGTTTCTTTTGTACTAACAATCTTGTTTTTTAATTTGAATGGCAAATTTGTATTATAAAATCTATCGTAGCCTAATTTCATTTGAATAGTTGTCTTATCGTCAACTTCCCACTCTACTTCTTCTTCAATAGGATATTTTAAAATTATTTGATTTTTATCGCGATCAAGTTTATCAAATGGTAGGGTTACAAATTCTGAAAATAAATAATCAACATTTTGTCTTATAATACCATTTTCGTTTTGAATATATAAAGCAACATGCCCGTCATTTCTCAAAACTGCATTTATTTTTTTTTTTTTTTTTTGGGAAAAATTAAATTTT
>PALU01000010.1 GCA_002706585.1 Rickettsiales bacterium | reverse complement strand
TTCTTTAATGTCTCCTCTTTCCATTTAGCATCTCTGCCTGGTACTTGTGACCAATGTACTTCATTCGTAACATATCCATTCTTACCATTCCTAGCATCCTCCCACATCTTATAGAAGTGGTTCATACCATTAGGTGTAGATATAATAATTACTTTCGTTGATTTACCAGAAGTAATAGTAGGATAAACAGAAGCAAAAAACTGTTCTGCAACATGGTTGGGAACGAAAGCAAACTCATCCAAGAAAAGGATATTGAAAGACATACCCCTAACAGCACTAGCAGAAGTAGACGCAGCCAATATTTTAGATCCATTTTCTAACTCCACATTACCTTTGTTCCATACAAGGATACCATGTTGAATCCACCTAGGTAAATTTTCATATGCTAATTGAAGTCTACCTAAGAGTTCCCTAGCAGTAGATGCTTTGTTAGCAAGTATCCCAATGTTAACGCTATCATTGAAGATAAGATAGTGAAGCAGATACGCCACCACAGTGGTTGACTTACCAGTCTGACGAGGCAACTTTGCAATATTAAATCTATTCTCATGGAAGTCCATCAAGATCTTCTTCTGAAAATCATACATGGCGAAAGGCACTAGACCTTCATCCAAGTTAATGATCTGCATATATTTACATGCAAAGTAGAGTGGATCCTCTTTACACTTGATCCACTCCTGTATTTGCTTCTTTGTAAATTGTATCTCAGTACCAGCCTTCTTTAGGTTGGGGTTACCAAGATATACATCAGTTGTTGCCATCTATGCTATCTAAAAATTCTCTACGTTGTTCCCATGTCTGACCACTATCAGATCCTTTAACTGGATTGATACATCTTTCATCACCATAATCATTACATACAAGTCCTGCTAGATCATGAGGACACCCTTCTTTTCCTGTAGACCAGAAGAGTTGTCCATCCATCCATTTCGCTTCACACTTGGGACATACTTTAATATTCATTATCCTGCATCCAATGTACCGTTTGATCTTCTTATCTCTCTTAACTCTTCAAAGTCTTTCTTCTTTGTACCACCATCATATGACCATGCATATCCTTCTTCAATCATCTTTTCATTTAACGATACATTATCTTCGCCAACATATAACCAACCAAGAAGCCTACCATACTTACCCATGCCACCTTTAAGTTCGGTTCTAATAGTAAGTTCTTCATCTCCCTTAATAGTCTCTGTTAACTTCTCTTTCATCCAGTTCGTTGCGTCTATCCCAAGGATCTTCTCTTCTTTGTCCCTCGTTCTCTTCTCTGGGGTGTCCACACCTGCAATTCTCACTCTCTCCTTCTTCGTTAGGCTGAACCCAAGGTCTAGTGTCACATCTATCGTGTCTCCATCCACAACTTTGTTTATCTTTACTACCCTGAAATTGTAACAACTCTTTCTGCTTGGTGGTATCATCGTTCCCATCTGTATAATCAATCAGTATATTATTTAGCATCTCTTCAACAGGTTGTCTGTTCTGTTCTGATTCGTGATCACGTATCTGTTGAATCATCTGATTTATGTTCAGAGGAGACATGACCAGCAATGTCGTTAGGATACCATTCATCGTATTTAAAAATCCAATAGATTGTAATGCCTACTAATACTAATAGTATAGCAAGCATAATATTTATAGACCATACTACACTCAATCTCGTTGCCTCCAGTCGTCAGATCTTTCCTGATGAAACCAGTCTACCACATCTTCTGGTGATCCAAAACCCCTACGATGATTGCTTGAGTCGGGGTCGCCTAAGTTCAAGCTATTCAGAAAAGAGTCGGTAGGATCTCCACTGATTCTTCTTGCTGTGTTTAACATACCTCTAGCAGATGTATTTGCCTTTGCTAATTTTTCAGCCCATATCATATCTTCTAGACTAACCTCAACTCCAGAACCTATATCTTTACATATTGCTGTTAGTCTCAAACGGTATTGTGTAGATAGCATAAAATATCCTTATTACTATTATTATTTAACCCTATAACAGGGTGAGTTATTTTGATGTTAAAGGTTCAATACCATAAGGTGTCAAATCATAATATGGTATTTCTAATGGTTCACCCTTAATAGGTGTTGGTTGTCCTATCTTGTCTAGGATTTCGGCAGCAATTTTTTTCTTAGCAATATCATAAGGTATGGGTGCATTTGCTACGCATACTCTAATACATTCCCATTGCTCATCAGTGAAAAAATTATTGTGGTATCCAATTGATTGTCGGTTAATCATTAGTTGACATGTTGTATTTCAGCAGCCCAAGCAGATGCTGCCAATGAAAATGATAGAAAGAGTGAGGTGAGCATGATAGTTAATCTACTCATCCACCACATTATTTCGTCCCTCATGATTAATGTCCCATTGGAATACCAGCTGCCATCATACGAGAGATGTTATCAACCTCTTCGTTATTACAGTAGTCAATAAAATGAGGATGATCCTTTAAGTAAGGTACATCCTCTTTACTATGTTCTATTGCTTCGTATGCACTCATAGCGTACTCACATATTTCATAAGTATGCTGTGCTTTGTCGTGATAACCGACAGTATAATGTCTTTGTTGCGTTAGGGGCATGATCTTTCAATCCCATACTACATCTATAATTATATCGTATCAATCTTTAGTTGGTATATTCAGTATGAATACCCACACAATCACCAACATCATGATTGAAAACAACCTTATATTTTCTGCGTTAACTACTATCATCTTATTGCTGGAACTAGTGCTCCACCTTCATCATCGTCATCGTCATCATCTAATTCCTCTATCCTATCTTTTAAAGATTGTTGTAAAAAATTATCAGATTCTTTTACTCTATTTGTAAATTCTTCGTCTGGTGTGAAATTAACTACTAGTAACTGGTCACCTTGTTTTACATCCTCTAACTCAGGATGTATCTTTTTTGGTGCTGCAATAGACTCACCCCACTTGCTAGTCAATTTCATAAAAGAAAATGCCATATACAGCAAGTATGCAAAACATATCGCAAATATTATTACCATACTTTATTTAGAGTTGCTCAATAAATTTGGGATGTTCGGTTTCGGTATTTTTTTCAATTGATCTATAACATCATCCTCAACTCTATCAACAATCTTATCTAGTACATCAATATCTATGTGCATGAAAGGAGGAATGATACCTAGTAATCTCAACAAACCATCTACAAATAATGCAAGAGCAGTGAACCCAAGTATCATACTGATGATAGTAGCATCTCTGTTGTGCTTACGCATAGATTCTTCATCAATGCGTCTTGCTTCATCTAATGTTTCTTTAAGTAATTTTTCTACTTCTTCTTTAGTGTAGAAACTACCTATACCTGGAATTTTCATAAAAGGTTTTATACGTGAGAATCCTTGAAACACACCTTTTTCAAAAGGTTTTATATCTGAAAATGGAAAGTCCCTAATCATCGTGCTTGTCCATGTTGATTGTAATATGCTTTGTAATAGGAGACGAGACCATTTGTAGTTACCTGTTGTTTACACCACTCTTCCGCACATGCATAGATTGCCCTATTGGTTTTCTCGTCACCAAATTCTTTGAGCAATATTAATAATGCTCTTTCTCTGACTTTGAGTTCTTCCTCAGTCATTGATGATTGCACAATGTCCTTGTTCACATAAGTTCTCCAATTTTTCTATGAGATGTGTGTACTGATCCCACATATACTCAGAACCTGTTTGATCTCTGTATAACTTGCAAGCAGTTATAGTACGAGCTACGTCTCCTTCAGTTAATCTCATAGTGTTCATGCCATTACAATATAATTATAACGATATTGTCAAGTACTATATCAGAAATGTTAGCGTTTGTCAACCAAAAGGTTTAGGTTCCCATAATGGTTTGATCATTTTATTACTCATAGCAGCGAATGCACCATAATCCATAAAACTAATATTAATTGACATTATATACCTTTTCTCATCAGACTCTGATCTTTCTGTTTGATGCTCTAAAAAACCAGGAAAAAATACTACGTCATTAGTATCTACACCAATATATCTCCATGATGATCCAAGTAATGCATGATTAAAATTTAAAGGTCTGGAATGATTGTAAATTTCCATTGGATCTTTTATCATCAACCTACCACTATTTTTAGGAACATTTAGATAACATGATAGTGATACCTGAGAATTTTGGTGATGATGTCCTTCTGTGAAAGAACCATATGAATGTTCATTTATCCATGATTCTGCAATATAAGGAATTGCATATGGAGAAAGATTCCAAGTATCCCATAAAGTTTTAATTTTTTGTGGTAACCAATTATCAATAAAGTTAGATAACTCAGGCCATGTATGTGGTGCTGCCCACATTTTTCCATTTACTTCTGAACCCATTAAAAGAACAGTTGTGTATCCACCTTCTTTTTCAGGTGTTTGCATACCAGTTTGATCAACAATACTTTTTGATCTTTTAATATCATNTANAACTTTTTCTTTAATNGTATCAAACTTAAAATCATATGTAGATTTATACAAATATGGAAATGGNTTTANATCTACCATTCCATCAGACTNAACAGGAGCACAAGGAACTGAAGGATGATGNGAAGATTTTGCATGGGTGGTATTNCNATTGGNGGAAAAACCTCATCACTTTTTAATTTTCCTCCCATTTCTANNNTGNNTTCATCAAAAGATNTTTCTTCTTCTTTTGGTTGCAACCAAGATGATNTTTTTGGTTTANCAATTGGTNTTTCTACTGGAGTAATTTCTTTAAAACCTCTTGCTTTTCTCATAATAAAAAATCAGTATAGTAATTATAACATGTTTAACGTTTACCGCCACCCATTTGTTTCANCATTTTTTGTAATTCAGTTGTGCTTCCAACAAACATAGCATTATTAGTTACGTTTTTAGNACCTTTTGCTTCAGCATCTAAGTCTTTCATTTTNTTGTGTAGATCAGCAAGTTTATCTGTCATGTCTGCTACGTGCTTCATTGCTGCTACAGCAACTTCATACGCTCTTGGATGCCCTGACTCCTGTGCAACCTCTAANGCCCCTTGTACTGCCTCCTGACCCTTATCTATGAGAGAATACAATTCACCCCTAGTATATTCATAATCTTTTTCTCTATCTTCTGTAACATCNTTTAGATTANTTTTTCTAGTNGTGCATCCATTCTCAGGTGTTTCAGATNCTTCAACATTAAGAAGATCTTCCATATTTTCTTCTAGACTACTCATAAGAACTCAACTCCCTCGTTAAATCCAAAGTCATCAGCAGCAGTTACAAATGCATCATCTTGTGCAGTAACTTGTCCATCTTGATTAATATCAGTTTTTGCTTTAGGTGTATATGTCCTTTCAACGTGTCTCTTATTAACATTCTTATCACCAATAGTTTCAATGATACGAGACTTACGNATNACNTCTGCCTTNGTGTAAGGACCGTAGATGTAAGACTTAGCAGTAAACTGCATTGTATATGTTAAACTTCTACGTGTTGTAAAATCATCTTCCCACTCATCATCAAAATCAACNCTGTTAAGAACAATAGCAACNTCTCTAGTCTCATTCATGTCTGGTATNAACTTAACACTCATANTAAATGCTGGTTGGAAGAATGGTAATATTTGTTCTAGTATCTGTAATCCATCGTCTTGNGACTTAGCAATGATTCCCAATTCAAATGAAATATTATATGGTACAGGTACGTATTGAGTTCTTACTTCCTTTGCAGNTTCTTCACTATTAGGACTNACAACTGCTTTAGTTTTGGTTATAGCAGGTGTCTTTCTACCAGCATCATAATCAATNCCAGTCATCTCAAAGTAAATCCTTGGTAAAGTTATTGCTACTTTACGTCCATCTGTAGGATTACCTTGTAGTCTATATAAAAACTTTTGTTTAGGACCATAAGCAAGAGGAACTTTTTCTACCTCTATNACTTGTCCNTTAACTATTTTCTTTAATTCAATATTATTAAATAAAGTTCCAAATGATACAACAGTTTTTCTAACTGCNTCATTGTAAAATTGCGTTCCTAACATNAGAAGCTACCTGTATAATTACCAAATTCACCAAAGGGATTTGTTTCTCCCCAATCAATTAAATCATCTGCACCNTCTTCAATCGCAGNGTTCTGATCATACTCAGTNCTTTGATTGTCAATTGTAGAGAATGTACCTAATGTATATAGGGCATTAGATTCAACCCCTCTGATGGTGTCTCCATCAATGAAGTTACCAGTACGATTCATAACTTCAAGTGTATATGTTACACCATTCCAATCTGCTACTTCTGCTACAGTTGCACTGTCTAGGTCATACATNGTTGCCTGAGAACCACTGGTTGTAGTTTCTGTNTATGTGTTAATAACATATTGGACGTTAGNAGCATCNTAATAGAAATGACCAGCAACTGTAGTTGGATCTGTTCCATTATATGTGTAAACATAACATATCCTTTTATCTTCAAATTTCCAATAGAAATATTTNTTCTGAGTTGTTGTAGCAAAATTAGGATCAAAACTACCAAGTGCAGTTACTGTAACTACACTATTAGCAGAAGTCCAAGATCTACCNCCACCCTGTTGTANAAATCCACCTATNACTACATGTTCATCTGGAATNAATTGAACATCTANTGGTGGTGCATCAATAGTAATNGTTGGAAAGTCTGNACTTGTAGTNTCAGATTGNTATCCAGTACCACCATTAATAACNCTTAAAGTAACAACACCACCATCTGCAATAGATGTTGTAACAATTCCACCAGATCCATTTGCTCCAGAAATTGTTACTGATGGTGGTGTANTATATCCAGTACCAGCAAGNGATACTGTAGCTCCTGTTATTTNTCCACTAGCATTTACAGTNACATCTCCTGTTGCTTGTACTCTAGTAGAAGGTGAAAGATTTANNGTAGTAATATTACTAAACTCTCTTTCAATATCATCAACCTCATCAATACCTGTGTCAAACTTATCAGCACCCTGCTCGTAAANCTCAGCAGTGAGTTGATAGAAATANTGTTTACCTAACTGGAAGAAAGGATTCTCTCGTTCAACATACTTNATCTCATAAAGATCCTCTGTCATTGGGAAGTAAATTAGATCTCCTTCATTAGGTCTACCNTCTACAGCAAGNTTNAATGCNGGATTAGCAGACTGTTCCCANCTTCTTCTTGATACAACAAAGGTTATNTCATCNGTTATTCTNAAACCAAACTTACTTACAAANTCNNNACCAGCACCAAAACCTTCTACGTTCACGAGGAACATTTCAATCATATAGCTTTGGTTAAATTCAGATTGTATAACTTCCCCAAGAGANTTATCCTTTAGATGTACTCTAGGAATATAAAACACATCNGATCCAAACAACTTGATTTGTTCATCAACCAAGTCNTGTACNAGATTNTGNTCGGTGNNAANACCACCGTGTTGAGGAAANTATACTTTTTTCATCCGATCATNTCAAATGGTGGTAANTCGTATGTGCTGCTTGATGCATCTTCAATAGCAGCAATTTCTTTTTCAGCATCATCAAAAAGTTGTCTACCATTCATACTAACTCCACCAGGAAGTTGTATGCCATTAAACTTAATTAGGTTCTGACCCCACTGTCTTTTGATAAGAGCAGTAGTATATTTCTTTAAGAATACGTCACTATAAACTTGTGTGAATGTATCTGGATCTAATGCTCTGTGGCATTCAACAATAACATGAACATCTTCGTTCATCATGTCCTCACCTACATCAAGATATAATCTATCCTGTCTCATATTAAATCTGAACTGAACAAAAGCACCATTATTAAGTACCATGTCCATAGTCTCCATCCAAGTCTTAACCATATAATAGTTAAGGAAGTCAAGAGAACCTACAGCATATAAGTCATTCAAAAAGATCTGATACTCAATACCAAATAGATTGTTTCTTACAGCATTACTAGCAAGACCAAATACCTTAGTAACACCAACTACATCAGCTGGAAGTTCAAGATACTTGTCTCTTGTTTTCCACTCTGTAGTATTGGGAGCAGCACCTATTGTTGTTACAGTATCTGAAGTTTGAAATCTTGTCATGTCATCTGCGGTCAAGACATGCTTCATATAAGCAAGCTCTACACCATCGTAATGACGCATACGATAGTATTGCAAAGCATCATCAATTGAGTCCTCTATCTGATCGTCATCTACGTTGACTTCTAATACAGGGAACCCCAACTTCCTTAGACAGTAATCTTTTAGTTCTGCCCTACTGGTGGGTTCAGCCATAAAAAATACCCCTAGTGTTTCCTAGGGGTATTTATAAATTCAAATGTTAGTTTAGAAATTGCTAATTACTCAGTCATTTTAGCTTGAACATCATAGGACAAAATTGCCCTTGCACCAGCAACAGTAGATATATCAAGAGCTTGAATTTCTGCTTCTACAGCATTGTTCTTATCTCTGATTGCTTTTTTTTCTAATGCAAGTGCTCTCATGGCATCATTATTGCCATTAATGAGATCATCTTCTTGTGCTTTTTCTACTTTCCAAGATGAGCTACCAAATCCATCTTCAATTATTTTCTTACATTGTGTTTTTACTTCATTGATAAGTTGAGGCAATCGTTTTACTGCCCTAATTTTATCTTGATCTTCTTGAAATTTTATAAGTTGATCTGCTTTTGATTGACCTGCGTAAGGATTTTCAAGTCCATCACCAGCAGCATTAAGTCTGTAATTGGTAATGAAATCATTTTCCTCATCAACAGTTCCCTCAAAAACCTTAATTGTTGTTGTAGATTTAATTGCAACATCATCTAATGGGTTGTAAGACAATTGTTGTACAACATGTTGCTCTTCAGGATCGTAAATTAAGTATGCCATTTTTTTGTTTGTTTCCTTACTAACGTGTAATTATAATTAATCAATATTTATGATACTGGATCATATCCATCTTTAACATCACTAGTCTCTGTATTAAAGAGTGCAGTGTTATAGATTGATGGAATAATACCTGGATAGGATGTACTGTAAGCACAACTATCAAACTGATAACCAGAAGCATCAATACTATCTACCATACTTGGATCATTGTTATCAGCAGTATTTCCAAATCTATAGTCACAGTTGAACTGAGTAAATCTAACACCTTGACCACCATCAGTATTACGTGACGATACCATTAGGAAGTTGGACTTACCAAACGGACAAGGAATTACAGATTCACTTGAAGTAGTCCACGTAGTGTGGAGACTCTTACCATCAGATACCCTAACAATTGTAATCATGATTCCAGCACCATAGTAGTAAGCTGGGCAATACATTGCAACGTATCTACCATCACTAGTTTGTGTAAATCTAGCACCATATCTAGTACCTTGTTCATAACCATAAGAGGTAGTCCAACTTGTACTTCTGATAGATCCTTGGCAGTTACCATTACCATCTACTGAAGGTGAGTTCCACCTACCAGTCCATGATCCATATGAAGGAATCATTTGATGGAAGACAATTCTATCATTGTCGCATAAAACTAAATGTCCACGTCTTTGGTCTTCTGTAGTCTGGTTGGTTGGTTTACCAGTAGATTGTCCATAACTTCCACTTCCAGATGCTGGAGATCTGTTAGATGTAGTATTGAAGTAAGTTGAAAGAGTTGAGTTACTTATATCTCTTGCAGCGTTTTGTTCAGTTTGACCTTGATACCAGTTTTGAGAATGAGCATAAGATCTTAAGTTAGGACAGTTGCTCCAAACAAATGGTTGGAAAGTATAACTATCATTTGTTTCCATGAAGGCAATTTTGTTTCTCTTACGGTTGTAAGAAACACCTGAATGGAGTTGAGATCCATAACCGTCAGGGATGTTGTGGGATGGTAATTTACTATAGTTAACACCCATCCAATATTCACTAGCAGATCTAGAACATGTTCTAAAAGTACCACCAAACTGCATAAAGACCGCATAGTCTTGATGTGTTTCACCAGGAACTGTACCTACATCTCTAAATGCATAAGAACGATACTCACTACCATTTGTTTGTGTAATCCAAGGAGTTGCAGAACCATTACAAGAACCATTAAGGAACATTGCGTGTCCTAAGTAACCAGCATAAGATGTGAGATTCACTCTGTCGGTTGAACTGCTTGGTTCACTCCAAGTGTTAGCCCAGTTACTTGAACCTTGATCGTTAATAAATTCAGTGTTCTGACTGGAGTTATCAGAACGGTAACTACCATAACCATTACCATTATCACCAATGATCCAGTTATGAACGTTCAGGTTGTGATCCCAAGTAAAGTAACCACCTGAATAGTTGTATGCGTTATTGTATGCGGTAAAACATGGTTGCTCAAACGGATCTCTTTGCACAGTGGACGATCCACCACCACTACTTTGTTGTACTACAGTAACTCTTCTTCCCATTTTTTTATTCCTATTAGTGTAATGTGGATGGATTAACTATCAATGCCATACGCTACAGCAGATACGGCTGCTGAAGCATAAACATGAAGTCCGTTTGACGAATCCAAAACGATTCCAGTCCTTTCTAAAACGCCGTTTGCAGGTAAACTAACGTCATACTCAATGCAATCTGCATCAGTGACGTTACCTGCTGCATCACGTAAGGCAACCCTTACTGTGGTAGCTGCACCTTGTCGGTTAACAACATTCAATGTTGCTACCTTTGTCCCTGCCGATGCAGCGACAACTTCGGTCCAAGTGCCTGCACTTGATACATCTACTTTTCCGTATACTCCAGAAGCCATTTGTGATTACTCCGTTTTAAAAAAATGTGGTCAGTTTGTGTTATGAATTTATTTATAATATAATTAGACTGCTGACATATAATATGCAGTAGCAGAAACGGTTTTAACCGCAGCGTCAACAGCTCCAGAAGTAGGAATTGTTGTATGATCAGTACCCAATGTTTGAGTAATAGTTTTACCCATCATTGTAGTTTCTGTTAGGATGTCAGTTCCATTGATGGTGAGTCCTTCACCAGATGCAAGTTCAATACCTTTGTTGAAATTAAACTTGTCATTAGAAGACAACCATTGGATTGTTTTGTTGGTTGCACCAAGAACGGTCAAACCACCAGAATTAGCAGTAACATCTGTAGCACCACCTGTAGAGAATGCTCCACCAGTAGCAGTTCCAGTTCCACCAAATGCTTGGTCAATAGTCACTGTAGTGCCACTTACAGCAGTTACGATACCACCAGAAGCAAGTGTTACAGAACCACCACCACTATCAAGCGTAATTGCTACGCCAGGTGCGATATTATCTGTATCAGATACATTCGTGATTGTGTTAGCACCAGCAGCGATATCACCAGTAAAGTTACCAACAGCAACCTTACCTAATTCAATGTTACGATCCTTAGAGGTTAACGTAACAGAATTGATAGATGTTGTTGTACCTTTAACTGTGAGGTTACCACCAATTGAAAGATTACCAGCAATTGCTGAAAGGTTATCAACGTATGTCTTAGTTGCTTTCTGTGTAGCAACCTTCTGGTCACTGTTCTGTGACAATGTACCATCAGTAGAGAATTCGTTAATAGCAGCACCCAACTGAGCACCGATAGAACCAAGTCTCAAACTTGATAGACCAGATAGGTCAAACGCAGAAGCGTCTAGTGTTGCCTTACCAGTTGACTGTTCAACTTTGAAGTATTTACCAACAGAGAAGTTACCATCTTGGTCAGTAGATACGTAGTAAACACGACCTGGACGAGCTTCGTCAATTTCATATGAAGGAACGTTTGCAGATAGTGGGAGATTAGGCCAATTAGTATTAGCTTTACTTCCAGTACCAACATCCAAGAAGTCATGAGCAGTCAAGCGAACTTGTGAGTACTGATAACGAACTTTGAATGATTGTCCATCGCCAGCTTCAATTGTCTTCTCGTCTGCCAACTGTAGTGTTGTGATACCTTTTGTATCAGTAGTAACTACACTAATGATCATGAACTCACTACCAATCTTAATAAGATCGTTAGGGTCAAGTCCTACATTTGATTGCTTAACACGTAAGGATGTCACAGCATCTGTAGCATCTTCAATTATTTCATCTTGTGAATCAATCTTAGCATTGTAGATTTTAATTGCATCGTTAGTGCTATGTCCTCCAGCAGATGTACCCTCTTGAGCACGTGTTGCTTCAACAGATGTTGCAGATGGGAATGATGTTACTTTAAGTAACTCAGTACCGATAGAAATGAATCCATTAATGGTCATTCCAGTAACAGTTGAAACCTGCATGACTACAGGTGAAGAAGCACCTACTAGAACATCAGCAGATAATGTTGCATCAGCACCAGCAGTAGCGAATAATGCTATAGCACTTGTACCATCATGTGCAGCAGCACTAGTTCCTAACTGTGCTCTGCTAACTGTAAGAGTACCACGTCCATCTGGAGGACTGTAACTAGCGTTAGAGATAACGTATGAACCACTGTCATCGTTAACTCCGTTGTCTACTAGTTCAACAGAACCACCTGCTGCTGGAGCACTCTGTAGATCTACAACAGTAAGAATGAATCCTTTCTGTCCTTGAACAGCATCTGTGTTGTTTACAAGAGTTGCAGCAACACCAGATGTTGCACCTGTAACTGTCTCACCCTGTTGGAATGTTCCCTTAACTGGGAAGTAATACAAGAAACCAGAACCACTCTGGTCGTTGATCAACTCACCAACAGCACCAGATGTGCCACCAACAAGTCTTTCTCCAACTGTAAGTGTTCCGACAAGAGGATTGTTTGCTACATCAATTGTAAGACGCTTACCCTTGACTTGACCGTCAATTGTTGTCTCAGCAGAGTTGAATCCTCTAGCAATTGCACCGTACTTACCATAAGATGAGTTACCAGTAACAGCACGAATTCTACCACCACGTGTAGCAGTGTAAGAAATATGTGCGTAGTATGTGAAGGATGATACAATCTCAGTTGCAGCACCGTTAGTAACGTAAACACCAACACCACCGTCTAGGACTTGAGTGAAGGAGTCAAACACCATTGACTTGTAAGATGGTGTCGTAGAAGCGTTGTAATGGTTGTGTACATTACCATCAAGGTAAATACCAACTGCTGCTCCAGCAAAAATTGTACAGTTCTGAATGTATGGTGACTTTTGGATAGATGAATTAGGATTGAATCTAAAGAACACACCCTTAACAGTGGCAGTGTCCATATCCTTATCATCGGAAGTAGATGGAACGAATCCACTCATTCCTTCAAACACTAACTCTTTAAGAGTAGTACTTGATCCAAGCAAGCACATTGTAGACTCTTCGTTATTACGAGTATCTACACTACTAATTGAAATTGATACATCAGATTCTGTAGTACCTGACATACTATTTGCATTAATAGCACTTGTAATAATTGATCTTAGTGTTGTAATTGCAGATGCAACTGTAGGACACTTAGGATCAGCACTATCAGCAGTAATTGTAAGATCTCTTACTTGAGTTATTGAGTTTCCAGCAGAGGTACTAACTGTGACGTTACGCATAACATCTTGAGAAACTGTCTCAACATACTCAAGCATCTTGATGTCAGTAGCATTAGTTCCTGAAATTGCAGTACCACCAAGTAATGCAGTACCATAAGCATAAACTTTATCGTTACCACCATGTTTGATGTTAAATGCAATAGCATCAACTAATTCTTCAAGACGAGTCTTAACAGTTGCTTCTGTACCACTTACAGCACCATCATTTGCTACGTGACGATGATATGCTTCATGAGCAATAAATGATCTGTTAGAATTGATTAGATCACGAGCATCTGCATGTTTGTTATCTACAATATCAAGATACTTATCGTTCGCATCCCATACACCACCAGTTAAGTTCATGATATGAACATTAGCAGTGTAGTCTGAATCTAAAACCATAGCAGTTTTAGTTCCAGCAGCGTTGCTGATTGTCTCACCAAATCTGATAGATGTTAAATTACTTCCAAGACCTAATGCTTGCATATTTGAAGCATTACCAGTATCAGGTTTAATGATAGAGGTTCTTAGGTTGTCTCCATAGATTGAAACAAACTCAGGAACAACAATTGGAAGTGTCTCTTGGTATACACCTGACTTAACAAAAATTGTGATTGGGTTTGTTGCAGAAGGAGCATCAGCACCTGTTAATGCAGCAACAGTATCAGCAGCTTTTCTTAAAGAAGCAAATGCTCTAGAGATACTTTGACCGTTATTGGTGTCAGAACCATCCTTAGTAACATAGTAAACAGAATCTGTTACATTATTTTTCTCCCAGTTTGGAAGTAATGGAGAACCACCAACTGTTAGAATCTGTCCAGATGCGTTTGCTTGCTCTGCTGCTGTGCCTGTAGACCCTGTTGGTAGTGCAATCCTATTAACACCACTTGCTGCCTGATAGAGAAGGTCTCCAGTCTCTTGTAGAACCTGTGCAGCGTTACCACCTTGTGCTAGGTAGTTCCAATAGTTTCCGTTAGGATCTAGTTCAGGAGCATTACCAGCACCAGTAGTGTCATTTGTTATACAAACATAAGAGTTTGAGTTTCTATTAACAACATCACCTTTTTGGTAGATAGTTGTTGAATCCCATGCACCTGTCCAGTTAAGACCTTCAGTAATTAGAGTCCAGTTAGCAGTGGTTGTAGGAGCAACTCCAGTAGACGATAGTTTGTTTACATAAGAATTACCACCATAACGTACAACGTCACCTAAACTATACGCTGTATTAGGATCATATGCACCTTGAGCAGAGAAACCAGTTGTTAATACTTCCCAATTGGTTGTGTCTGCATTAGGAGATGTGGAAGAAGTATGAATTCCTTTAGCAACGTAACTATATCCTCTATAGGTTATAACATCACCTTTCTGATACTCTGTTCCAGATGTCCAAGTATCTTCAAAGTTCAGACCTTCTAAGTAAACTGTAAACTTAGTGCTATCAAAACTAGCACCAGAGTCGTGACCAACAGTACAACGATATTGTGTATTTCCATACTTAACAACATCATTAACTTTATACCAGTAGGATGCTGCCCAATTTCCTAAGTTAGAAACACCTTCACTATGAAGCTCCCAATTACTTAGATCTGTTGCGTAAAATGTGGTCTCTGCTGATGAAGTGTGGTTGGTTGTACACACATATGTGT
>PALU01000009.1 GCA_002706585.1 Rickettsiales bacterium | reverse complement strand
CAATCACAAGCTGGTTTAGAGGGAATTAGAAAATTAATTAAAAAAGAATTACCCTCAAGCAATGTCGATGTAATACAAAAAAACCATGGTGTTATTGCATGGAACCAATTAAGGCATAAAAATGTTTCTCCAATACTCAAGAATCAACACAGCGGTTTTTTACTAACAAAATATGAAATACAAGAGGGTGGGAAAAAATTAAAAGACTTGCTTAATGAAAAAATAAAATTTGGCCAATGGGGTTCTAAACCAATTAGCGATATGGAGTTAGGTTTATTAATTAATCAATTAAGACCACATGCGCTGGAAAGAGATTATAAAGTCGAGCTTAAAAATTTAGAAAAACAATCAGATGATTACGATACTTTAATCTTAGAGCAACACGAGGAGTCTTTTAAGGAAGGGTTTTATGGTGTTGTAAAAGGAACAAGTGGCTCGGGTAAAACTATATTAGCTATGCAGGTGGCAAAACTTCACGCTAATGCAAACAGATCTGTTGTAATTTTCTTTCAGAATTTAAATATTGCATCGGACGTAAGATACCAGCTCAGCACAGAAGGGTACAGTGACTCAGTAACAGTCTTAGGTTTATATCCATTCTTATATGATTATGTTGAAAATAACGACTTTAAGGGAAAAAACTTAAAAAAATTAAAACAGATTTTAGAAGCTATGGAAAATGATGATATTAGAAAACATAGTCCTCCTGAAGATTGGTTGAAAAAAAACTTTGGATTAACAGTTAATCAGTTTTTTGACGATCTTTGTATAGATGCACTTGCAGAACTTAGCAAAGACAAAGACTTTGACAACATAGACACAATTATTGTTGATGAAGCACAGTTGTTTACTGAGAAAGAAATCCTTTCAATTGAAAGTTTAAAGAGTGACAATAATCCATCAGTTTTTTTGTTTGGTGATGACTTTCAATTTTTAAAATACAGTGATGAAGATAAATGGGAAATACCAGAGACAAATCCTAAATTCCAAACAATTGTAAAACTTTTACAGAATTACAGAACTAGCTCTCAAGTTACAAAATTTATGAATTTAGTTTCTGATAGCAACCTTAGACCCAAGGAAGTAGTGGGCCATTGTGAAGTAATAAAGACAAAACAAGTGGACTGGAAGAAAAATATTGAAAGTGGTATTGAATACTTATTGAAAAAAGATTTCAAACAGAGTCAAATTGTGGTATTGAGTCCAGATAGGGAATTTATTTATTCACAATTTAAGCAACTAGATCAGTTAGCTCTTGATGGCATAGGTTTAAATCACATTTATGATGATATGTCTAAAAGTTTTATCAACGTTGAAGGTATATTATTTTCTTCAATACGAAGATTTACTGGCAGGCAAAAAAAAGCAGTTATTTTGCTTCTTCCTGATCCAAAAAACTTAACAAATACTGAGGTATTAGACAATTACAAAGAACTAGCTTTTATAGGTGCAGGAAGGGCAGAACATACATTGTTTGTTCTCCACAGTCCTGGAGTGGACAACAGCTTAGGGTTTAGTGAGGCAGAGTTCTTATAAAAAAAAGTAGCGGTAAAAACCGCTACTTTTGTGTTTGTTTTAGACACCGTTAGGTATCTACCCAATAGGGTAAATCTTTTTTTAAGAAAAGCGAAATTTTTTTTCAAAATTATTTGCAAATAATTTTTGACCCTATATAATTTTTACAAGTTTGTTTTAGATNATCGAAAGGTATTTTTTTATTTTGTTTGTTTTAGATAACCAGGAGGTATTTTGTATTTTGACTCGAATTTATTAAAACTTCGCTGCACAGGCTGTTTTCAACCAAGAAAGCTCTACAAAAACAATCTTTGTTATGAGTGTATTTCTTGTACTGGAAAAGAGCCTTTTACATCAATAAGTGCTGCAAAAGCTTCTGAAAGGTGGAGAGATCGAACACAGTTTTCTACATTCTCTAGACGAGATTCTCAGTATCTTAGACCCTACAGTTGTGATTTTTGTAAACACTATCACCTAGGGCATTCTCAATTTACAAAACAAGTAATACAAAAAGGAGAAATATATGGCTGATGTAACAGCACAATTTACAGTATATAAAGGAAATAGTCCAGCAGAATTAAAGCAAGTTGCGACAGTTTTAAAGCAAAGTAATTTTAGAGATGCTTTACAGCTTGTAAAGCAAAAACCCTACAATAACAATATCTTTGTAAACCCAAGTGAAAAACAATCTATTATTGAATTTCTTGTACCACACGAGCCACTCAGTATTTTAAATCTAGCACCTATTGTGCTTTTATTTTTTACTCCAAATTATATTTTGACAAAAGACGAGTTTAACAAATTCAACACGATGGTTAACTACTTCAAAGAAAATAATAATTCAAAAAGTAACTGGGAAAATAAGTGGGCATCTTTAGAGGATGAAAGCTTTTTAAGAGAAGCTAAACCTTATTTACAATTAGTTAGTTCAAGATCAAAAAGTATTGACCTTTCAACAAATAGTGTTAATGATTGGCCTTCTGTATTAACTACATATTTTAAATCACCATTAACCAACGAATCATTTTCAATGATTTCATATGATACAAATCTTTTGTGAGAAAAACAGATAAAAAAGCTTGTAGGGTTTTGTGGAGCTAGAGAGTGTCGCTGGAGTTAAAAGCTCTAAGAGAACGGCGGTGACATTTAACGTTAAAGGAGCTGCGTAAAACCCTAGAGCTAATTTGAAGGAGAAATGTGAGTAAAAAATTAACTAAACAAAAAATATTTAATNCANTAATTNANTGGCTAGATGGNTTTTANGANACNGTTGAAAANACNTNNCTTTTNCAAGAAGANGATGAANTNGTTGAAGAGTTTGGAGTGGNATCAAANAANTTNGANATTAGNGAACTTAANGAAGACAANNAANATTCTGAAATNCCTGACATTATCAAAGACTCNATGGGTGAGAATGAAGAGATTATTNANCTTGANCATGANGANTTTNTAGNGATGATTGGGTTTACTCCAGANCANATTGAAGANGANANAAGAACTGTTCGGATTGTTGATTACAATATATTTTTTAGCACTGAGAAAGAAAAAAATGTAATCCTCTGTTCACTGAGAAGCATGCTAGAGAATTTAATCAATACATATGATTTAAAAGTATCTCACTTAATTAAGAACGAAACCTTATTAGAAATAGCTACTGAAACAGAGTTTTTAGCAAACGGCGGCACGATTACTTTCCTACATGATGGAGAAAACATTACTAAGGAGTTCATATTTCCTGAAGAGGAATAGGGTTGAAAATTATATGAAATTTGAGATATTAAAAATTAAAATGTTTTAGAAGGGAAATAAGATATTTATTATGGCAAAATCCGATAAAGTAAAACAACTAAACAAGATAGAGGTAAACAGCTCCGAGGTAATAATTAATGATTTAGTTATTGAAAACGAAGACCTTTCTCAATACATTGCAAGTTCTGAAAACAAAGAACAAGCTTTAATAGAAGTTATCTCACTTGGTGTTCAGACTCTAAACACTTTAAAAAACTCAATCGAAAAAGATTATACAAAAAAAGTATTTAAAGATATGTCTGAAAGCATGGACAAGACTTTAGACACTACATTGACATCTATACAAGATGAATTTAATAATTATTTTGACGATGAAGATGGAACTTTTATTAAAGAACTAAACGACAGCAGTTCTGAACTGAGTAAAACATTAAAAGAAGAGTTTGAGAACTTCCTAGATCCAAGTAAAACTGAATCTGCAATTACCAAAATTAAAGAAGTATTAACGGAAGCAAAAGAACAATCTAAGCTTTCTTTTGAAGAAGCTTTAAATCCATCTGTAGAATCATCAAAGATATACGAACTTAAAACACAGCTTGTTGATTCATTTAATAATAAAATTGATGAAATTTCAACACAGGTTTCTGATTTAACTACTGCTTTAGGCATAGAGGAAAAAACAGCAGAGCTAAAAGAAAAATCTACTCAAAAAGGCCTAGAGTTTGAGGAAGTAGTTCAAACTAAATTAGTAGAGTTAGCTCCAAATGATTTTGTATCTCGTGTTTCTAAAGAAAAAGGCTCGGTAGCTAAATCTGATAAAGGGGATCATGTATTAACAATATCTCAGGGCAATGAAAATGAGGTAAATATTGTGTTTGAATCAAAATCAGGCAATGACTTTGATAGCACTTCTAAAATTAAAAAATATTTAGATGAAGCTATGAAGAATAGGGATAGTGAAGTTGGAGTTATGGTTTTTGACGAAATTAGTAGATATAAAGAGCTCTCAGCAAATCCATTTTTTATTATTGATGAAAACAAATTAGCAGTTTACCTAGATAAAGAAAATTCTGTAGACGACACAGCTTTTAGAGTATGTTATGTATATGCTCGACAATTAGCTTTAAAAATATCTAAAACAAATGTGACTTCGAACGAAGTGGATTTAAGCATGCTACATGATGAACTTAATGATATTTTGACCGAAATAAATAATCTTAGAGCAATAAAAATGGCTAATACAGAAGCAAAAGGTCAGATTGACAAGTCAACCCAACTTCTTGAAGGTAAACAAACTAAAATTAAAAAAAGTTTAGAAAAACTATTCACCGAATTAGAAAGTAGCTAAAAGAATGTCAGATGGAAACAACTATAGTGAAGGTCCTGGATTTGGGCCAAAGTTTTTACAGAGATTAGCTAATGCAAACCTAGCTAATTGGCAGGCTATTAATGAATTGATAGCTAACTCTATCGATTCATGGATAGATTTTTCAGAAACTAGGCCTGTTTTAGAAATTAATATCTCAATTGAACAAACTACTGATTTAGATAAAGGAGTTATCGTAGTTACTGATAACGCAAATGGTATGAATCTAACGACTTTGCAAAAAGCTGTTAGGGGATTTTTAGATTCTGACAAAGAAGAATCTAAAAATTCTAAAAAATATTTAGGAATGTTTGGTTTTGGCTTGCTTGGAGCAGCTTTCACTTTAGGGCAAGAGTTAACAGTTGTTACTACCACTGACAATAAGACTCACTACGTTGCTACTGGAGGGGTGGAAAAGTTTAAAACAGATAAAGACTTTGATGTTTTGGAAAAAACTCCGTCAACTCAAGAGAAAAAATTATTTAAAAAAAGTGGCACAAGAGTGATAATTAAAGACTTTAACGGAAAAATTGATTTAAATGACACAAGAAGATATCTACAGCACTCATGGAGATATTTTTTAAACAAAAATAAATTTGGTAGTGGAGTAAAAATAACCCTGGAATTTAATGGAGAAAAAGACACTATGTTGGCTTATAAATTAGGTCAATTTAACGATAAGCCAGTAATAGATGAAACGCTTATACCAATTGAGTTCGATCTTGAATGGAAAAAAAGAAGAGGAGAAAAGGAAAAATTAAAAATTACCGGAAACCTAGGTTTGTCTGCAGAGGGTGGTCAAAGTGCGGTAGCAGGAGGACTTAATTTATACAGAAGGGGTCAATTAATAGAAGAAACCAGTAGAGAATTTTATACTTGGGATGCACATAATGCAAAACTACATGGAGACCTACATATAGATCTTCCAGTAACTATGCAAAAAAATGGTTTCGACAAGCAATCTGATGCGTGGAAGGCTTTGATGGAAAAATATGGACCCGATAGTGGTTTTTGGAGACAGTATACAAAATGGGCTGGAAAATTCACATCTAACTTTTCTACTAAACCTGAAGAGGAGCAATACAAAAAATTTATTGCAGAATATAAAGATAATTTTAATCTCAAGCTTTCAAAAGCTGAACAAAGCTTAATTAGTAAAGGAGGTGTTGTCGACTCTTCAAACTCTGATAAAACACAAGTTGTTAAAGAAGAACCCACACCAGAAGAAGATATTAAAGAAGCAGTGAATTTTAAAATAAAAGATTTAGAAAATTTCCAAATAAATAAAGAGAAATATACCATTTACAGAACAGTTATAGATGATATTGAAAGAGGTCCTTGGTATTTGATGCCTGTGGGAAATAAATTACATGTTGGAATCAACTCTTCATCAGAAGTTGCAGCAACTTTAAATGATGCATTTAAAAAAGTTGATAAACAACAATTTGCAAATTTACTAGTCAAATCTATCTACCTAGATTGTATTAAGCAATTTTTAAAGTCAGAAGATTTTGAACCAGATTTTATTGCTGAATTCTCTAATCATTATATGGAATTTTAGTATGTTTAATTTTAGTGAACATTTTAAAGCAACAAAGAGCATTATCGATCTTGGCCACTACAATGATCCATCTTGGGTAAAAGAAACTTTAAATTCAATTAAAGAACTAAAAAAGTACTTACCAAAAAATACAACCGCATATTCTATTGCCGAAAACCTAAACCAACCAGAGTGGTATGTTTCTCAAGTTTTAGTTTGGTGCTACTTACCAGAAGAAAAGTTAAAAATTGAATTAGAATCACATGGAAGTATTTTGTTTTATTATCTTCGAGACTATATAACACCCGAGGAAGAAGAATCCATATACGAACAATTAGCTAAAGCTAAAGTAAAAGANGCAACAGCAGAACACATAAACAAAANCCTTTTAGANAAATTTTCTAATAATTCTTTNAAAGAAAAGAAAAGAATGNCNAAAGAAGAAATACAAATTGAAAAATTAAAAGGNATTGATCNAACTGTATGGANNTTTTTAAACTCTGATATAGANAGNTGGGGAGTTGACNATGAGTTCAANAGCNTCATAAAAAAANTAGGTAAATCATNAAAATATAACNTAGGTAAAAGAGANTCACTTTTNTTTNTAGATTCTTTTACAAGCTATTCGAANNTAGGCTATNTGGANGTAAAATCTCCAAAGAAAAAAGCNTCATTATATGATGAGTTAAAAAAGATACTCGGATAAATAGTTTGTCTTTAAAGAATATAAAACANGATGGGGTTTACTACAATCCTAGGCTNGTNGTAAAAGAGGTNATAGTACCATCTCTTAAAAATTCAAATAAATTAAACATCATTGCGGGNTATTTTACAGTTGATAGTTTACTTGAAATNTCTGAAGGACTTGAAACATTTCTTAANTCATCAGGAAAAATTAATTTGATANTAGGAATACCACAAAAAGGNCTTGATTNTACCAACAAGGGAATGGTTGAAGCNATGAAGATAGCTGAGGANTCCAAATTGTCTAGCGAAATAGTAGANGATTTTGAAGAATTACTTTCTTCAAATGTAGAAAGTTTAAATTCNGAACTCCAAAAAGACAAAATTAGGATTCTTGCTTATTTAATAAAGGAAAATCTACTAAATATAAAGTTTGCNATTAAAGAAAGAGGNATGGTCCATGCAAAAACNTATATTTTTGAAGATGATGAAATNAATAGACTTGTTGTAAGCGGNTCTATGAATCCTACAGNACAGGGACTAACNGATAATACAGATAATAANAATATAGACACTTCTTGGGAAAATTCGTTAAAAACAGATTCTCANTCTAGATATTTTATAAATCTTTGGANAAATAAGATTCNAGATACANATGTTTTGGATGCAACTCACGAATTAGCTGANAGATTACTTTNNAAAGTTGGAGAGAAAGATATAGGTGANGTTTTAAAAAACCTTTCTACATCAAAAACATTAAGCAGTNTTTACGAGGATATTCTTAACTCACCAGTATGGCTTGAGTACACCGTTTCTAAATCTGCTCTATATCCACATCAAATTAATGCTTTTCAGGAAGGNATTTCATCNTGGCCAATGAGAAANCTTTTTGCAGATGAGGTCGGATTAGGCAAGACTCTTGAAGTTGGTGCTTGTNTTGCATATGCTATAAAACACTTAAATGTAAAGAGAATTCTTATACTNGCTCCNAAATCTGTTGTANACCAGTGGCAATCTGAACTTTATATACATTTTGGTTTAGATAATTTTTTTGTAAAACCAAAAAANAAAAACTACTTTCAAGANAAACANGGAAACNANATTNTTNTTGAAGATCAAAGTACATACTCTAAAGAATTTCCTAATTTTCTTATTTTGAGCAAGGATTTAGCAACTAANCATAACTTTNAGNATATTTTTGATAAAAGTAATGAATATCCAGANATGTTGATTGTAGATGAAGCTCATCATGCAAGAGGGCAGAAAAATGAAAAAGGAATATTTAANNCNACTCAATTTAGANATATGCTTGAAAACATTATTCAGAATATTCCACANGTATTATTTGCTTCTGCAACACCTATGAGGAAGANCTATATGGAATATTATTATCTNCTTCAATTATTAGGTATTGACAAGATATTAAGNGAAANAGATTATGANTTAACNTTGGTTGACTTGGGAAGNGATGCNNTAAAAATTGATCCANTAATTTTTGGAAAAATATTTAAAATTTTANACGAAACTATNANATTNCTTAAGCAAGCTCCANCTTTNTTAAACNATGAAGANGAAAANCTATTTAATNAAATTAAAGAAAATNTNATNAATGATTCTAATTTGCTNGAATATCTNCACNTACAATCAGTTATATTANATTTACTTATCAGAATACATCCNACAACACTTTTTACTACTAGACATTTTAGAGAATCTTTAAGTGANTANGATACTTATGCATTTCCTGAAAGAAATTTTTCAAATGAGGAAATTGATGAAGANGAAATGTCTGAGAANCTNTNTATNTTGTTTACAAAATTAGTATCTTATGCAGAAAACTATTATCTTAAAACAGAATCNGCTTTTGGAAAATTTACATCTAGGAAANTAGGAGTAGCTAGCTTTAAAGAGTCCTTTGTGTCTAGCTATTCTGCTGCAAAGTCTAGGTTAGTTAACAGAAAAAACAAATTGGAAAAAGAGTTTTTAGAAAAATATAAAAATGAAGATAATGAAAACGTTAGTTTAATCTTTCAGGAAGAATTCGACACTGATGATGAAAGTAATATAGAAATAGAGGTTGGGTTAGATTTTGATATAAATGTCGTTTTAGAATGCGCTAAACAAGAAATAATTGAGATTAATTCAATGCTTGAACTCTGCTCGCTTATAGAGGAAGAAGAGAAAGAGAAGCTAACACCTGATCCAAAAATGTCAAAATTAATTTCTATTTTAAAAAATATTTTTGAAAATAATGATAGAAAACCAGTTCTTGTTTTTTCAAAATACTTAAGCACATTAGATGAAGCGGTAAGACTAGTTAGCAAAAATCTGATAGACCAGGTAGAAGGGATTGGTGTATATAAAGGAGGAGGCAAAATTGAGGTAAAATACGGAGACTTAGATTGGGAAAATTCTAACAGAGAAGATATAAAGACTGATTTAGAAGAAGGAAATATTGAAATTATATTTTGTTCAACAGCAGCGCAAGAGGGGGTAAACCTACAGGCAGCTGCGACATTAATTAACCTAGATGTGCCCTGGATTCCAAGCGACTTAGAACAAAGAATCGGCAGAATTGCACGATTGGGTCAACAAGAATCGGTAGTAAATATTTATAACCTATGGTATCCAAACAGTTATGAAGCGAAAATATATAAAAGGCTGCTTGAGAGAAAAGATTTGTTAGAAGTAGCTCTTGGAAAGTTTCCAGAAGTTGTCTCTGATGCAATAAAGAATCAAACCTATGGTAATTCTGAAATAATTGATATTGATTCAGTTATTGAGAAACTCTCTTCCTTAAAAAGTGAAGTATCAACTGTAGCGCTTTCAAAATTGTGGTCGTCTAATAATAATGCCATTGCACCATTTTCAAATTTGTTTCGAAAAAAGTTAATCCAAAATTTTTCTGTTTTTGATGAATCAATTAAAAAGTATACAGAGTTGCCTGGAGACAAAGATTCTATTTCATTAAGAAAAAGTGAAGTCTCGTCCATCTTTACTAGTTTGAGTGTATCTAAAAAGGGGAATACTAATTTATATAGCCTAAAAGCAAATAATTTACTTCTAGGTTTTTATGTTGATTTGGATGGAAAGAAAATGATTGTTAACCCATACTATTTACCAGATTTAGTAAACGGACTACTGAGTGAAAATTCTGTATCGCTTGAATATCTGATTGAATACAAAAACCAAAACAATATTGAACTCCTCCGAGAGTATAAAAAGTTATTAAATGAGTGGTTGATTCCATTACACAGTGAATTTAATCCATTTAATAAATTTTCATATGAAGAGAGCATACAAGTGCTTGAATCAGAACATATAGGTTGTATTAATATTTTAAATTAACATCTCCAATCCTTAAAAAACTAACATTGTCAATAATTCTTTCACCACCCAAAAAAAATGACAAAATAATAGTTTTATTTATATCCTCAATACATCCCTAACACAAAAACAGAATCTTTTACCGATTACAACAAAGAAGATTTTGAGGCAAAAGATCGCAAAAAATTAGCGGACATTTTTCATCAACTCACCAATGATGGCTACAAAGTTGTTTTATCAAATAATTCAAATAAAGAATCTAAATAGAGAATGAATTTTATGGGTTCAATCAAATTTTTGAATTGATAAAGTAAATTTAATATAATTGCTTAGTGAACAATCTTAACTTAAGCTCTTTAGAGCAAGAATTAAAAAAAAGATGTAAATACCCATATATTTGGGGGCGTAAACAAAACAACTCTTGGGATTATCAAACAAACTTTGTATATAAAATTTATGATTTTGAGGCACTACAAGAAAATCTAAAGAGCTTTTCTCAAGATTTGCAAAACTACGCACTAAACAGGTGGTTCAATTTTTGGTCTGCACAAGCAGTAGAGCAGATTTTTAATAAGAATGAGAATGTAACAAGAGCAGAGAACAAATTTGATAAAAACAAAGACTTTTTTATCAACTCTATTCCATTTGATCACAAATCAACAGTACTTCCTAAAAAGTACAACAATACCTTTGAAATAAATGATGAAAATGAGCAAGAGTTGCTTACTTGGCTATATATGAACCAAAGCCAGCAAGGAAGAAAGCATTTAAAAAATAGACTTTTCCTCGTTTTCTACGACAAAAACACAAACGACCATTGGAAGTTAAAAGCGGAACTGACATTAATAGACAAAGTGGTAGATGAGTATTTATCCTCATTCGACGAGTTAAAGTTAACAAAGTTGGAAATTGATAATAATGATATAGTAACTGATCTCATCTGGGTACAGCCCAATCTTTTGTCTTAATATGTTGTTATAATTTTTTCAATGAAGTCAAACTTAAACTACATTGGTTCCAAGCTATCATTGCTTGAATTTATAGAAAATACAGTAGCTGACAATATTGATGATGACTTAGACAAGTTAGTATTTTGTGATCTATTTGCCGGTACAGGTATTGTTGGTAGGTATTTTAAAAACAAAACAAAAAAAGTTTTAAGTAATGATTTTGAATATTACAGTTATGTACTTTTAAAACATTATATCGAAAACTCCGATGACATTTTAAGAAAAGAAGAACTGATTGAAGAATTAAACAATCTTCCTCTAAAAAAAGACGGTTTCATATTCGAAAATTATGCAGATGGCGGAAAAGCTGATCGAAAGTACTACACACGTGAGAATGGGCAAAAAATAGACTCCATTAGGTTACAAATTGAGCAGTGGAAAGAAGAAAACTATATCAATGAAAAAGAGTACTATTTCTTACTTTCCTCAATTATTGAAAGTTCAGATAAAATTGCAAACACAGCAGTAGTCTATGGTGCATTCTTAAAACAGTTCAAAAAAAAATCTTTAGAGCCTTTAGTTCTTAGAGGTTCAGAAATTGATTTAAGTGAAAATAACCATGAGGCGTATCACAAAGATAGTAATGAATTAATAAAAGAAATTAGTGGAGACATACTATATTTAGATCCTCCATATAACAATAGACAGTATGGGGCTAATTATCATTTACTCAATACTATTGCCCTTTACGATGAATTTGAACCAAGTGGAAAAACTGGTCTTAGAAATTATCAAAGGTCAGATTACTGTGTTAAAAACACCGTGAATGATAGTTTTGAAGAGCTTATTGCTAATGCTAATTTTAAGTACATTTTTCTAAGTTATAACAACGAGGGCTTGATGACAGAAGAAGAAGTTCGTGAAATAATGAAAAAATACGGCAAATATGAAGTTTTTAAAAAAAAGTATCAGAGATTTAAAGCAGATAGTCGTAGAGAACACAAAGCAGACAGCACTTTTGAATATTTACATTTCTTAAAAAAGTAATGATTATTTCGGATAAATTTTTATTCCGTATTTTTTGATTTCTGTCATTGATAGGTTGGCTGAAATTCTTGGATCTTTTCTTTCATTTCTTCTTCTCCAAGAGTTTTTAAATTTTGGTTCTAATATATTTAGAACCATACTTCCTTTTAATCTCCAAACCTCAGCGACTTTACCTTCTTCAAATCTTGCTACATAGTGATTTTTGTATTTCGCAATTTTTTCTTTATTTAAGTAATCTTTTTGTTTTTTCCAGCTTTCATAGTTACTTATTCCTGCGTACCTAGCATTAATATTTTTTCCAGTTGTAGTTTTATATTCGCACTCTCCCTGATCATCAATCGCATCGCCACCAGAAAATTCTTTAACTAATTTGTGGCCCAACAAACCAGCTAAATAAATTTCTTTTGCTCTTGCATAATTGTGGGGGTCTCCCCATTCGTTTTGAACACATAATGAATATATGCGATCGTATAATTTCCTATATTGTTCTTCAGGCGAATCTTTAGCCATAATTAAAGTAGCATTTTTATCTGTATCTCTCAGGTTCTGCAAGAAAACAGCCTTTACATAAAACATTATCATCCCAATCTTCAGTACCCTCGATAAATGGTTTCTCAGGATGTTTTGGCCTTTTTCCAGTATCCATACAAACTTTACACATCTGTCTTTTATGCGTATTAATTGTTTTATGCAATACTTGAAAATCTTCTACTTTTTGATTTTCTATATCTTTATAAATTTTAATTACTTTTGAGTTTCTTTTATTTCCGTATCTATGATCAATATCAATCAAGCTATTGTTTAAAGGAACAAGACTTAAGTTACAGTAAGGAGTTTTTTCTGCAAGGTCTTTTTTGATAGAATCTTTTATACCTTGCATCCAGACATCTTCTTTATTGAATCCAACCATTCTTATTTTCTCAATAGAACCTTGTGGTGGAAATTTCTCCCACTTAAACTTATTTACCCCTCTGTATACCCCATGTCTAAAGACACCATTGTTGCCCCACGAAAAATCTTCCTTATCAAGTTCTTCTTTTGTTACCCATCTTGAATAACCTTTTTTATTTGGTTTAAATATCTCTACAGCTCTTTCATAATTAGTTTTTTTAATCATCTAAATATCCTTTTTTATAACAGGAAGTTCTCCTGTAAAGCTATCCAAGTTCTTTTGATACTCAGACTCTTTTTCTCTAATAACAGCACCATTTGGATTGGTAATC
>PALU01000008.1 GCA_002706585.1 Rickettsiales bacterium | reverse complement strand
TCCCTAAAACAAACAAGGGCGAACAATTGCCCGCCCTTGCCGATGAGACTTCTGTTGCCCGGTGTCTCACAACCGCGCTTACTTAATTAATTAAGCAGCGATTGCCATTTCATTATCGTTGGCATTTATAAAGTTTAGTCCGATAACGTTGGTACCATTCCGAGCGAAGTTTTGATTATTCCCATGTACGTCGATCCTATTTCGCCCCCATTATTTTGGTGGAGGCGCCGGGTACCGCCCCCGGGTCCGTTCCAGTTCACAAACCAAACATTTATCGCTATAGCTGCGAACAGCAATTTTATGATAGTTCATAAAAAAAAAAATTAAAGTTTATTATATAAAACAATAAAAATTAAAAAAATTAATATGTTGTGATAGAGTCAAAAAATGAAAAAAAATCCTATAAATAAAAAAGAAATTGATAGAATTTTAAAAAATAAATTTTTTACAAAAAGAGTTACAGTCAATAAATTAGAGAAAATACTTTATAAAACTTTTAATGTACTTGATCATGGTTTTGTCAGAGTTATTGATTACATGGGTGATGATAGTTCAATCGTTCAGGCTGCAAGAGTATCTTATGGAAAAGGCACAAAAAAATTAAATCAAGATAAAAATTTAATCAACTATTTATTAAGCCACAAACATTCGACTCCTTTTGAAATGAATGAAATTAAGTTTCATATCAAGTTACCTATCTTTGTTGCAAGACAGTGGATTAGGCACAGGACAGCCAATGTTAATGAATATTCTGCAAGATATTCAATTTTAGATAAAGAATTTTATATTCCCAAAGAAAAAGACCTTAAACCTCAATCCAAGATAAACAATCAGGGTAGATCAGGTGATATCCCAATTGATGAAAAAAAGGATTATATTGATTTAATCAAAAAGAGTTCAGACGAAAGTTTTCTGAATTATAATAATCTTCTTAATATAAATGAAGTTGGAGGAATAGAGGATGAAAATAAAACTGGTATTGCTAGGGAATTAGCCAGAATGACATTACCTCTTAACAGTTATACTCAGTGGTATTGGAAAATTGATTTACATAACTTAATGCATTTTCTCGCCCTAAGGTTTGATTATCATGCTCAATATGAAATAAGAATATATGCAATGGTAATGTTAGAAATACTAAAAAAATGGGTTCCATTAACTTATGAAGCCTTTGTAGATAATAGAATTAATGCTTTAACATTATCATCAAAAGGTATTGATTTTTTAAAAAGCCAATTGAAAAAAAAGAAATTTGATGAGAGTAAAATTTCTAAAAGAGAGCTAGAAAATTTAAAAAAAATTTTTGAACTTTAACTCTCTATTTTTACATCCTGTTGCTTTATACTTCCTAATGAATCAAAAAGTCTTTTTGAAATTTCTTTAAAAAAAATAAATACATTGTTTTTTTCGTCATAAGATGCAGGTATTCCTTGATCAGACAAACTGGATATTTCGGGTATAATTGGAATCTCACCTAAGAATTTAATATTCTTTCTTTTAGCTTCCTTAATAACTCCATCTTTTCCAAAAATGTAGTTTTTTTGTTCATTTTTTATTTTTAAATAACTAAAGTTTTGAATCAACCCTAATACTGGAACATTTACTTTTTCAAACATACCAATTGCTTTCCTAACATCTATTAATGAAATTTCTTGTGGACTTGAGACGACGACTGCACCCCTAATTGAAAGGCTTTGACATAAAGAAAGATGAATATCTCCAGTTCCGGGTGGTAAATCTATAATCAAATAATCTAAATTCCCCCAATCAACATCTCTTAAGAATTGTTTGATTGCATTCGAAGCCATTACTCCTCTCCATATAACTGCATTATCTTCTGGGATCATATTACCAATTGACATTGATTTAATTCCAAATTTTTCATACGGAATTATTTTTTTATTAGATGACATTACTGGTTTATCTTTAATTCCCAACATTTTAGGAATCGATGGGCCATATATATCAGCATCTAGTAAGCCAACAGAACATTTTTTTAATTTAGATATTGCAACTGAAAGATTTATAGAAACTGTTGATTTTCCCACACCACCTTTACCAGATCCAACAACTATAATATTTTTTATCATGTTAGAAGAATTTTATTAAAAATAATTAAAAATGTAATAACAAAAATATTTCTTTGCATCGAAAAAACAATTCTTATATAAACTAGTATACAAAAATATTTAAGGTTTAAAATGGTTTGGTCATCAAATAATGACGATGAAAGTCCTTGGGGTAAAAGTAAAAAGGATAAATCATCTGGTTTCAATGGTTCAGGTAAAGGTCCACCTGAGGATGATTATTTAAAAAATTTGCAAGATAGATTAAAGAATCTATTTCCAAATAATAATCCCGCAAGTTTTTCACTGATTTTAACGATATTAATTGCTCTATGGACTCTTAGTGGTTTTTATAGAGTNGGTACTGATGAACAAGGTGTTGTTACAAGATTTGGAGAGTATGTTAGAACTACAGAGCCTGGTTTGCATTATCATTTACCTTATCCAATTGAAAGCATATCTAAACCAAAAGTAACTAAAGTTAATAGAATTGAAGTTGGTTTTAGAACTTCTCAGACTCAGTTCACTCAAAATTCTCAAAGTAGACAGATACCTGAGGAAGCTCTNATGTTAACCGGAGATGAAAATATTGTTGATCTAAATTTTACTATTTTTTGGATCATAAATGAAGCTAGAGATTTTCTTTNTAATGTTAGGAATCCTGAAATAACTATAAAAAGCATCGGAGAAAGTGTTATGAGAGAAAAAATTGGACAAACTCCGATCGATCCAATTCTATCTGAAGGTAAATCAATTGTTGAAGAGGAAGTAAAAAATAAGGTTCAAGCTGTATTAGATTATTATAAATCCGGAGTTATGATTACGCAGGTTCAACTTCAAAAAGCGGACCCGCCTGAATTAGTCATCGAATCTTACAGAGATGTTCAAAGAGCTAAAACCGATGAACAACGTCTAAGAAATGAAGCTGAAGCCTACNGAAATGATATTATTCCAAAAGCAAGAGGTGAAGCTGAAAAAAAAATTCAGGAAGCTGAAGCTTACAAGAAAGAGGCTGTTGCCAAAGCAGAGGGAGAAGCGCAAAGGTTTATATCAGTTTATGATTCNTATAAGAATGCAAAAGATGTAACGAGAGAAAGAATTTATTTAGAAACTTTGGAAAAGACACTTGGTAAAATTGATAAGGTCATTGTAGATAATAAAGCTGGAAGCGGNGTTGTACCTTATCTACCTCTTCCAGAATTAAAGAAAAAATCTCTGAATCAGAATAGTAACTTACAAAACAATAATTCAAATGAATAAAACAATATTAATAATTATATTTTCAATTTTAATTTTCATGGGTTTCAATTCCTTATTCACGATGAATGAAAAACAACAAGGTTTGGTCCTTCAGTTTGGAGATCCTAAAAGGGTAGTTAAATNAGCTGGTTTACATTTCAAGATTCCTCTTATACAGAATGTCGTTAGGTACGATAGGAGAATCCTTGAATACGATTTGCCANTTGAAGAAGTTATAGCAGTTGATAAGAAAAGAATGTTAATAGACTCATTTACTAGATTTAAAATTGTTGATCCTTTAGAATTTTATAAAACAGTNGGAAATGAGACAAATGTTAGAAATAGAATAAATTCTAATGTAATTTCATCCTTAAGGAGAGTTGTTGGTAGAGTGACATTAGAAAAATTACTTTCAGAGGAAAGAAGTAATATTATGGAAAGAATTAAAGTTGAAGTCAATAATGAGGCAAGTAGATTTGGCATAGAAGTTGTTGATGTTAGAATTAGAAGAGCCGATCTACCAGAGGCTAATAGTCAAGCTATTTTTGAAAGAATGATAAGTGAAAGAGTAAGAGAAGCAAAAGAATTTAGGGCTAAAGGATCAGAAGTAGCTCAAAAAATACGTGCAGAAGCTGATAAAGATAAAACAGTAATACTTGCTGAGGCTAACAGAACAAGTGAAATTTTACGAGGTGAGGGAGAATCGGAAGCCATATCAATTTACGCTAATGCTTTTGAAAAAGATTCAGATTTTTATTCTTTTTATAGATCAATGCAAGCTTATGGAAACGTTTTAGGTGAAGATGGTACAACTATGATATTNTCGCCTGATAGTGAGTTTTTAGAGTTTTTTAATAGTTCAACTGGAAAAAAAAGAAATTAAATAATAGGACAAACAATGATCAAACCTCAAACTTTAAAGATTTTTTTATTTTCTATAATTATTATCTTCTCAACAAATCTAAAATCTCATCCTCTTTCTGATGATTTTGCTAATCTTGTTGAAAAATTATCTCCAAGCGTTGTTAATGTTTTCACTGTGCAAAAACCACAAGAAACTAACAATCAGCAATTTGATAATATTCCACCTCAATTCAAAGACTTTTTCAAAAATTTTCCACCAGGCTTTCCCTTTGGAGGTCCACAACAACAACCAAATAGACCTCAAAATGAAGAACAGCCTCAGGCTTTGGGTTCTGGGTTTGTAATCGACCCTTCAGGATATATTGTAACTAACCATCACGTAATTGCACAAGCAAATGAAATAAAGGTAAAATTTCAAGATGAAAAAGAACTTAAGGCAAAATTAATTGGTAAAGATAAGTTAACAGATCTTGCATTATTAAAAGTTGAATCAAAAGAACCTTTACCATACGTTAAATTTGCTGATTCGGATAAATCAAGAGTTGGGCACTCAGTAATAGCAATTGGAAACCCTTTTGGTTTAGGCGGGACAGTTACATCTGGAATAATATCAGCATTTAATAGAGATATTAACTCAGGTCCTTATGATAGTTTTATACAAACAGATGCTTCTATAAATAAAGGAAATTCGGGGGGGCCTCTGTTTAATCTTGATGGTGAAGTTGTTGGCATTAATTCTGCTATTTTTTCTCCATCAGGTGGTAGTGTAGGTATAGGTTTTTCAATTCCAGCAAACCTAGCCAAACCAATTATTGAACAATTAAGAAAATTTGGGAAAACACAACGTGGATGGTTAGGTGTGAGAATTCAAGAAATAACACCTGATATTGCCAAAAGCTTAGGGTTAAAAGATGAAGAGGGTGTTTTAATTTCAATGGTTAATCCAGGGGAACCAGCAGAAAAATCTGGACTTAAAGCTGGTGATGTTATAGTAGAATTTAACGGACAAAAAATCAAAGATGTTAGATCTCTTCAAAGAACAGTTGCGGAATCTGCCGTTGAAAGTAAAGCAAAAGTCAAAGTTTGGAGAAATAGAAAATTTAAAAGCTTTACTGTAAAACTCGGTGAATTAGAAAAATTTAATGAAGTTGCTCAAGGCGAAGAGCAAATGGACGAAGAAGTTATCTCTAATGAATTAGAATTAGATGATATTGGACTCAGACTAATGGGATTAAACAAACAACTCAGAAGTAAATACAATATTCCAAAAAATGTTAAAGGTGTTGTAATTACTGCTGTAAAAAAAGGTTCATTAGCCGCTAAATCTGGGTTAAATGTTGGAAATGTTATATCTCAAATATCTCAAACTGAAATAAAAAAACCTGAAGATGTTAAGAAAATATTCGATAAAGCAAACAACGATAAACTTGAATCATTACTTATACAAATCTATTTTGATGGATTTTCAAGATTTTTAATACTTAAACTACAGGATTAAATTTGTATCCAATTGCTATTCTTATCGGAGGTCCAACCGCTTCAGATAAAACAAAACTTGCACTTGAGATATCAAAGCTTTTTCCAAGCATCATCATTAATGCTGATAGTATGCAAGTTTACAAAGACTTAAGTATCTTAACGAACCGCCCAATAAAAGAAGATAATATTGATAAATGCAGATTATTTGGTTTTATATCTTACCCAGAAGAGTGTAATGTTGGAAAATGGAAAAGAGAAGTTAAAAAAGTTCTAAATTCAGAAAAAGACAAAATACCTATTTTTGTTGGTGGAACTGGGTTGTATTTAGATAGCCTTGTAAGTGATATTTCACCAATCCCAAAAATAAATTTAAAAGTTAAGAGAAGAGTAAGGGAAATTCATAAAAAATATGGAAATCAGTTTTTATTTAAAAAGCTAAAGGCAAAAGATAAAAAATCAGTAAAAGATATAAATATAAATGACACACAAAGATTGATAAGGGCTATAGAGGTAAAAATTTCAACAGGAAAATTCATTTCTGAATGGCATCAAATTAAGCAAAAAAAAGAATTTCAAAGAATAATTTATGTTGTAATAAAAACTAATAGAGATTCTTTATATAAAAAAATAAATAGAAGATGTACAGAAATTTCTGAAAACGGAGTTTTAATAGAGATTGAAAATTTTTTAAAAAATCATAATATAAAAATTAGTCATCCCATTTGTAAAGCCATTGGGTTTAGATCATTTTACAATTTTATCTTAAAAAAAAAAAATTATGAAGAAACTATGTATGAATTTATGAAAGAGACAAGAAGATATGCAAAAAGACAAATAACATGGTTTCGAAATAGAGCTAAATCTTCAAAGCATCTAAGTTTTTCAGATGCAAGAAAATATATTATAAAAAATATTAACAATTTTTAATTTTTTGGTGAGTAAATTTGTATTTTAGTTTACTTTAGTATTTATGAAGAAAATTACTGGTGCAAGAATAGTTATTGAAGCTTTAATTCAGGAAAAAGTTGAAATAATTTTTGGTTATCCTGGAGGTGCTGTTCTACCAATTTATGATGAATTATTTAAACAAGATAAGATTAGACATATTCTTGTAAGACATGAACAAGCTGCTGTGCATGCTGCTGAAGGTTATGCAAGGTCAACAGGAAAAGTTGGTGTTGTTCTTGTAACATCAGGACCAGGAGCTACAAATACCGTAACTGGTTTAACTGATGCGATGATGGATTCAGTCCCTGTTGTTTGTATTTCGGGACAGGTACCTACTCACATGATTGGGAATGATGCATTTCAAGAAGCTGATATTGTTGGCATAACAAGACCATGTACGAAACATAATTATCTTGTTAAAGAAGTTAATAAATTAGCAGGTTGTATTCATTCTGCATTTTACATAGCTAAAAATGGAAGGCCTGGACCAGTATTGGTAGATGTGCCTAAGGATATCCAAACCTTTAAAACACATTATCCTGGAAAAAAGCAAACGAAGATACTTTCATATTACAAACCAACTTTATTACCAGATGATAAAAAAATTGATCAAATGATTGATTTACTTCAGAAATCAAAAAAACCTATTTTTTATGTTGGAGGTGGAATAATAAATTCAGGAATTTCCGCATCTAAAGATTTGAGTTTTTTAATAAAAAAAACTGGTTTTCCATGCACTCAAACATTGATGGGTTTAGGTGCTTTTCCAACCTCAGACAAACAATTCATTGGAATGTTAGGTATGCACGGGACTTATGAAGCAAATATGTCAATGCATCAATCAGATTTATTAGTATGCGTAGGTGCAAGATTTGATGACAGGATCACTGGTAAAGTTTCTGGATTTTCACCTAATTCAAAAAAAATACATTTAGACATTGATGCATCATCATTTAATAAGAGTGTAAATGTTGATCTAACAATACAAGGTGATTTATCTAAGATTTTATCTAAGATTAAAGAAAAAATTTTAAAAAAAAAAATAAGTTTTAATTCTAATAACCGCATAGATTGGTGGAAAAAAATAAAAAAATGGCAATCAAAGGATTGTCTAAAATTTTCTAACTCTAAAAGCATCATAAAACCACAATACGCTCTTCAAAGATTAAATGATTTAACAGTAGCCTATGATCCTTTCTATACTACTGAAGTTGGACAACATCAGATGTGGGCAGCGCAATTTTTAACTTTTAATAAACCAAAACATTGGATGACCTCAGGTGGTCTAGGAACAATGGGGTACGGCTTACCTGCGGCAATGGGAGTGCAAATAGCTCATCCTAAAGGTCTTGTGATTGATGTTGCAGGCGAAGCATCAATACTCATGAATATTCAAGAAATGTCAACAATAAAACAATATAGACTTCCAGTAAAAATTTTTATAATTAATAACCACTACATGGGAATGGTTAGACAATGGCAAGAACTTATGCATGGTAATAGATTGTCAGAATCTTATATGGACTCATTACCCGATTTTGTAAAACTTGCTGAATCATTTGGTGCTGCTGGCCTTAGAGCCGAAAAACCTTCAGATTTAGATAGTCTAATTAAAGAAATGTTAAAGATTAAAGGACCAGTGATTTGCGATATTGTTGTAGATCCGAATGAAAATTGTTTCCCCATGATACCCTCTGGTTCAACTCATGATCAGATGTTACTTGGTCCTGAGGACGAACTTGATGGAGAAGTATCAGAGGAGGGTATGGTTTTGGTATAATCCTTATTATGAATGACTCTAGTTATAGACATATATTATCTATCATGGTTGATAATGAACCAGGGGTTCTAGCTAGAGTTGTAGGTTTATTTTCCGGAAGGGGTTACAATATTGAAAGCTTATCTGTTTCTGAAGTTGATTCTGATAAATTTTTATCAAGAGTCACAATTGTAACTTCTGGAACCAAGATAGTTGTTAACCAAATTAAGGCACAATTAAATAAATTAATTCCTGTTCACAATTTAATTGACTTAACAGAATTAGATACCTTTATAGGAAAAGAGTTGATTTTAGTAAAATTGAATGTAAAAAATAAAAAAAAAAAGATATTAATAATATTATAGAAAAGTTTGAAGCTGAAATTTTGTTTGATCATGAAACTGAGGTGATAATTCAGTTTTCAGGAACGCAAATTGAAATTTCTAAGTTTATTAAGACGCTAAGACCATTTAATATAGTTGAACTAACAAGATCAGGTTTAGTTTCAATGGCCTTAGGCACAGACTATATTAAGAAAGGATTAAAATGAAAGTTTTTTATGATAGTGACGCGGACTTAAATTTAGTTAAAAAAAAAAAGATTTGTATTGTTGGTTATGGTAGCCAAGGCCATGCTCATGCTTTAAACCTAAAAGATAGTGGGGTTTCAGATATAGTAATAGCTTTAAGAGAGGGTTCAAATTCTCGTAACAAAGCAAAAAAAGACGGTTTTAAGGTAATGGACGTTGTAGAAGCATCAAAGTGGGCCGATGTTTGTATGGTTTTAGTACCTGATGAACTTCAATCTGATTTGTATTATGATCATCTAGAAAAAAATTTAGTAGAAGGTTCAGCCCTTTTATTTGCTCATGGATTAGCAATTCATTTTAAATTAATTGCTCCAAGAAAAGATTTGGACGTGTTTATGATTGCTCCAAAAGGCCCTGGACATACTGTTAGAGGCCAATATGTTGAAGGTGGCGGAGTTCCTTGTTTAATTGCTGTTCATCAAGATGCTTCTGGAAATGCGTTAGATATTGGCTTGTCTTATGCTTCAGCAATTGGAGGAGGTCGTTCGGGAATTATTCAAACTACTTTTAAAGAAGAATGTGAAACAGATCTTTTTGGAGAGCAATCGGTATTATGCGGTGGTCTCACTGCTTTAATACAAAATGGTTTTGAAACTCTGGTTGAAGCTGGTTATGCTCCAGAAATGGCTTATTTTGAATGTTTACATGAAGTTAAATTAATTGTTGATTTAATATATGAAGGAGGGATTGCTAATATGAGGTATTCAATCTCCAACACAGCAGAATACGGTGATTTAACCAGAGGACCCAGAATAATAAATAAAAATGTAAAAAAAGAAATGAAAAAAATACTTGAAGAAATTCAGACGGGAAAATTTGTAAGAGATTGGATCTTAGAATGTAAATCAGGCCAACTAAATTATAAAGCAGAAAAAAGGCTACAATCAGAAAAACAAATTGAAATTGTTGGAAAAAAATTAAGAAGAATGATGCCTTGGATATCATCAAATAAATTGGTAAAACAAGATAAGGATTAATCTTAATGAAAAACAATTCTGAGAAAATTTTAATTTTTGATACGACTCTGAGGGATGGAGAACAATCTGCTGGAGCTTCAATGTCTGTTGAAGATAAGTTATTGATTGCAAGAAATCTTAATGAAATGAAAGTAGATATTATTGAAGCTGGTTTTCCATTTGCTTCTAAGGGTGATTTTGAAGCGGTAAAAAAAATATCAGAGATTTCTGATTATTCAGAAGTTTGTGCGTTAGCCAGAGCTCAATTCTCAGATTTAGATGCAGCAGGTAAAGCTTTGGAAAAAGCAAAAAAGTCAAGGATTCATACTTTTATTTCAACCAGTGAATTACATATGAAATATAAATTAAAGATGAATAGAAGCGATGTAATTGAAGCAATAAAAAAAAGTGTTGATCGCGCAAGAAAATATACAGACAGAATTGAATGGTCACCAGAGGATGCATCAAGAACGGATCTAGATTTTTTATATAAGACAATAGAAACGGCAATAAATTCTGGTGCAAATACTATTAATGTACCAGATACAGTTGGATATTCTATACCAAGCGAGTTTTCTCAATTAATAAAAAATATTAAAAACAATGTATCAAATATTGATAAAGCAGTTATCTCTGTACATTGCCATAACGATTTGGGCCTTGCTGTTTCTAATTCACTAGGTGCAATTTTAAACGGAGCCAGACAAGTGGAATGTACAATTAATGGTATTGGTGAAAGAGCTGGAAATGCTGCTTTAGAGGAAATAGTTATGTGTTTGAAGACTAGAAAAGATTTGTTACCCTATCATACTGATATTCAAACAAAAAAAATTATTAATATTTCTCATTTAGTCTCTACTATAACAGGATTTAGTGTTCAACCTAATAAAGCTATTGTTGGAAAGAACGCTTTTGCTCATGAGTCTGGAATACATCAGGATGGTATGTTAAAAAACTCAAATACATATGAAATTATAACTCCAGAATCTGTAGGTCTGTCTTCCTCAGAATTGGTTCTTGGAAAACATTCTGGTAGGCATGCATTTAAAGTTAAGTTAAAAGAATTAGGATATTCATTTAGCGAGTTAAAAATCAATAAACTTTTTATTAAATTTAAAGAATTAGCTGATAGAAAAAAACAAATTTTTGAAGAAGATCTATTAGCAATAGCAGACAATGAGCAAACCTAATCTAAAAAGAAGTCTCTAGAATTCTTTGATTTAATTCTAAAATGTGGACATAAATCAAAATCCGAAGCTAAAATCTCTCTTAACTATTTTGGTAAAAAAATTATTAAAAAATCAGAAGGTAATGGACCAATCGACTCAATTTTTAAAGCAATAAAAAATATTGTACCTAACAATGCATCTTTAGTTTTGTATCAGGTCAATGCTATAACAAAAGGAACAGATGCTCAAGCTGAAGTGAGTGTAAGATTACAGGAAGATGATATATCTGTTTTAGGACAAGGCAAAGATATAGATACTATGGTTGCATCTGCAAAGGCTTATGTAGATGCTCTGAATAAACTTATTTTAAAGAGAAAAAAATCTGAAGATTCAAAAAAAAGTTTTTCAAGTAATGTTGAAAAAAATGTTGATAAACATGTAATTTAAATGTTTGATTTTTTTTTTTTAAATATAATAGCTTATGTAAAGAAGTTTTATGAAGAATTTGTTCTCTTTTTTTTCTCAAGACATTGCTATTGATCTTGGAACAGCTAATACCCTGATCTATGTGAAGGGTAAAGGTATAGTATTGAATGAACCTTCTGTAGT
>PALU01000007.1 GCA_002706585.1 Rickettsiales bacterium | reverse complement strand
AGCTCTAATTATTCTTGTTGGGTCTTCTTGCACACTATTAGGATGTAAGAATAAAAGTTTTCTATTTTTTATGGCTTCAATTCCATTGTAAGGATCTATAATCTCTGATGTATGTATATCTACAGCAATTGAATTTGCAGTAAAATCTCTTCTAGAAAGATCATCATTAATATTACTGTATCCAATATTTATACTTTGCGGCCTAAAAGCACCTAGATAGAATTTATAACCCATATTTAATTCAAAGCCGTTGGTAATTATTTCTCTTATATTACTTGCTTGCCAAGGTTGCGTTTCATTATTTCTAACATAATCGATTATGTCTGATGCATCTCTTTGGTATAAAGCAAAATTAAAATTGAAATCATCTTTTAAATATTTTAGTCCAATTTCTTTAGTAAGTGCTTTTTCAAGTTTTAAATTTTCATTACCCAGAGTGGTAGGGCTTGAGTAAAACAAATCTGTGTAAGTAGGTATTCTATAAGTAAAACCAATATTAGTGTATAATTTAAGATTATTATTTAGCCTATATCCCAAATCCATACCTGGATAGAAAAATAAATTATTAAAAAAATTATTCTGATAGTTTAGTTTGGTTGATACGTCAGAAAAATATGTTATTGCAAGCCCAGGAGTAAAATCAATTTTATCGTTATTAAGCATCACTTGTTGCTCAACAAACATATTTAGCATAGTTCTTTTTCTCTCTCCGAGGTTGTTACTTTTAAGAGAAACTCGTGATAAATCAAATCCTAATCCTAGATTCCCCAATGAGTTGGAAGTTGAGGCATTAAGCTCAGCACCCACTTTATTAGAAATATGTAAGTTTCTGTAAACCGAGGGGTCTTGTCTCAAGTATACATACATGTCTTGATTTCTTTTCCAATAAAGTTTTGGTTTTAATATTAAATCATTCTTTTTGTATGTTGTNCTAAATCCAATTAGNCTTGCTTGNGTTTCTTCATATTGATCAATAGCAGCTGGNCTTGCATAAAAGCCATTTGCTCCAAATTTTCTNTCATTAAATGCCCCAATAGCTGAGATATTCTGGTCCTTTATNTTAAAATTACTTTTGACGAAAAATTCATCATTTTTAAAGTCTGTATTNTATCTGTAGCCTTCGGATTCTTTTCTGTTNTAATTAAACAATATATCTGAGTTTTCAAGTTTTCTTTGAACTGTTAAGCTTCCTCTTTTTTGATTAAAGGACCCTCCNGCAAGATTCAAAGAAATATTATTTTNAATATCTTTTTTTGTGATAATATTNATGGCTCCAGTAAATGCATTTTGTCCGTATATTCTTCCNGCCGATCCCTTAGTGATTTCTATTTTTTCTATCACCTCTAANGGTANTGTCATATTCATTGTATGATGACCGGTNTGTGGGTCTTCNACTTTTATTCCGTCAATCAATAATAAAGTTTGATCAAACGATCCTCCTCTTATGTAAAGATCTGCTTGCATTCCNTCTGCACCTCTTNTTCTTATGTCTANNCCAGCTACTTGTTGTAATAATTCACTAACATTTGTCGCTGTACTTTTTTGAATTTCTTCTCTTGANATTGTTAAAACACTAATTGAATTATCTGTATTTTTAATTTCTATTCTTGGACTAGAAANTAANTCAACTTGATCAAGTTCTATTTCTGATTTNTTTTCTTGNGCNTTTATGTGTGTTGTAATTGCTTGAAAAATTAATATTACTAGGAGGGTTTTTTTCATGATTTTGAATCAAAAATTAATTTTTTAAAAGTACTTATTTGCCTATACTTATCAAATTATTTTTNTGTTAAATAAGTTATNAAATATTGTATTTTTTAAATCCTTAAAAACCTATATTTATATCATGTTTGCNTTAATNGATTGTAATAATTTTTATGTCTCNTGTGAGAGAGTATTTAANCCAAGTTTAAACGGTAAGCCTGTGGTNGTNTTATCTAATAATGATGGATGTGCTATTTCTAGGAGTGATGAGGCTAAGAAATTAGGTATACCAATGGGAGCCCCNATTTTTAAATATAAATCAATTATTAATCAGCANAATGTAGTTGTCTTATCATCCAACTACCCTTTATATGCTGANATGAGNCATCGTGTAATGACAACAATTTCAAANTTTATNCCAGATGTTGAAATATACAGTATTGATGAGGCNTTTTTAAAATTTGAAGGATANGAAAATTATAATCTTTTTAGTTATGCTTCAAAAATGAGAAATACGATTTTGAAATGGACTGGAATACCAACTTCTGTNGGGATTGCNCNNACAAAGTCATTGGCAAAGATTTCTAATAAAATTGCAAGAAAATTTCCGTCTCAAACGAAACACGTATATGTTTTGGATACAGATTATAAAAGATCTAAAGCGTTAAATTATTTTTCTTTGAATGATATATGGGGAATAGGCAGAAGATTATCTAAACGTCTTCAGAACATCGGATGTAACAATGTATTAGATTTTGTTAATTTACCTGAACAATGGATTAAATCAAATTTATCAATTGTTGAATTAAAGATTCAACAAGAATTAAAAGGTATATCAAATTTAGATTTAGATTCTTTGAAGATTAAGAAGTCTATAGCTACTACAAGATCTTTTGAAAAACCTATTTCAGATTTAAGTAAACTAAAAGAAAGAGTTTCAACTTTTTCGCTTTCTTGTGCTGAAAAGTTAAGAAGACAAAACTCTCTGTGTAATGTTATAATTGTGTTCATAAGAAGTAATTATTTTAGAAAAGACTTACAACAACATTCTTGCTCTAGGGTTGTAACATTACCGTATCCAACCAACTCTTCATTAGTTCTCAATAACTATGCTCTAAAGGCAATTGAAAATATGTTTCAAGACAAAATAGATTATAAAAAGGCTGGGGTAATTGTGACTAGTCTTGTTGCTAATAATAGCTGTCAACTTGGTATTTTTGAAAATGAGGATTACAGACATAAGCCATTAATGAAAACAATAGATTACATTAACTCTAAATATGCTGAAAAAATCAAGTTAGCTAATCAAGATTTAAAAATAAAATGGAAGATGAAGCAGGAGTTCTTATCACCTTGCTACACAACTAAAATTGATGATATTATTAATATTAAATGAAAAATAAGAAGAATTTAAATTTTTTCACACCCAGTAAGAATACTAATCTTGATGCGCTTTTAATCAATGCCGGAATCTCAGCAGGATTTCCTTCACCTGCAGGAGATTTTAAGCAGGAAAGAATAAGCCTTGATCAAGAGCTAATCAAGAATAAAGAAGCTACATTTTTTGCTAGAGTTTCAGGTGAGTCAATGATTAATGCCGGCTTAGAAGATGGAGATTTAATTGTAATTGACAGAAGCATAGAGCCAAGTAATAATAAAATTGCAGTTTGCTTTATAGAGGGTGATTTTACAGTAAAAAGACTTATCGTGAAAAGAAACAAAATTTGGTTAAAGCCTGAAAATTCGAGTTATAAACCAATTGAGATTAAAGATAATGATCAGCTAATTATTTGGGGAATCGTTACAAATGTAATTAAGAAGCTGTAGAATTTTATTCTACTAATGCAGTTACCTTGTTATTTTTCATTTCAACTGTCCCGGAATTAATATTTAAATGATAACCTCTATCGCCCTTTTCAAAAATTTCTTTTTGTATATCATCAAGAGTTATATTTCCATAAACTTTTATTATACCTTTTTTTAAGTTTGATACAATTGCTGCGTGATTATTTAACATTTCAAATTCACCATTAACTCCTGGGACCGCAACCGATTCTACTTCAGCGTTAAAAATTATTTTTTCTGGGGAAATTATTTCTAATATCATTTATATAGTATTTACACTTCTGCAAGCATTTTTTCTCCAGCTTCAATGACATCTTCAATTGTTCCTTTAAGGTTAAAAGCAGCTTCTGGTAAGTGGTCAAGCTCTCCATCCATAATCATATTAAATCCTTTGATTGTATCTTTAATATCGACCAATACACCTGGAATTCCTGTGAACTGTTCTGCTACATGGAAAGGTTGTGACAAGAATCTTTGCACTCTTCTTGCTCGACCAACTGCTTGCTTATCTTCTTCAGATAATTCTTCCATACCAAGAATAGCAATAATATCTTGTAATTCTTTATATCGTTGTAATAACTCTTTGACTCGTTGAGCACAATTATAATGGTCATCACCTAATATTTCTGGGGTTAAAATTCTTGATGTTGAATCAAGCGGGTCAACGGCGGGATATATACCAAGCTCAGCAATTTTTCTAGAGAGGACTGTTGTTGCATCTAAGTGAGCAAAAGTAGTTGCAGGGGCAGGGTCAGTTAAATCGTCTGCAGGTACATATACTGCTTGAACAGATGTAATCGAGCCGCTCTTAGTTGAAGTAATTCTTTCTTGCATAGCACCCATTTCGGTTGCAAGAGTTGGTTGATAACCTACTGCTGAAGGCATTCTACCGAGAAGAGCAGATACCTCAGAACCAGCTTGAGTAAATCTGAATATATTATCAACGAAGAAAAGAACATCTTTTCCTTGACCGTCACCAGCTCCATCTCTAAAATATTCTGCTATCGTTAAGCCAGAAAGAGCAACTCTTGCTCTTGCGCCAGGGGGTTCATTCATTTGTCCAAATACAAATGTTGCTTTGGAATTTTTTAAGGCCTCTTTATCAACCTTGCTAAGATCCCATCCACCTTTTTCCATACTTTTCATAAATTCATCTCCATAGTTGATAATTCCAGACTCAAGCATCTCTCTTAGAAGGTCATTTCCTTCTCTTGTTCTTTCACCAACTCCAGCAAATACAGAAAGACCACCATGTCCTTTGGCAATGTTGTTAATTAATTCTTGAATTAATACTGTTTTTCCAACTCCAGCGCCACCAAATAAACCAATTTTACCACCTTTTGCATATGGTTCAATAAGGTCAATTACTTTTATCCCAGTAAATAAAACTTCAGTTGAAGTAGACAAATCCTCAAATTTTGGTGATTCTCTGTGAATTGGAAGACCATTTTCTCCTGACTTAGGTAAGTTACCAATTCCGTCAATTGCATCTCCGATCACATTAAAAAGCCTACCGTTTATTTCTTCACCAATAGGCATTTGAATTGGATTATTAGTTACTTTGACTTCAACTCCTCGACTTAAACCATCGGACGAATCCATTGCAATTGTTCTTACCATGTTTTCACCGATGTGAGACTGGACTTCAAGAATAACTTTTGACCCATCATTTTTTTCTATTTCTAGTGAGTCATAAATTTTTGGTAGACTTGAATCTGAGCTGAATTCAACATCAATTACTGGTCCTACTATTTGGGCTATTTTACCTGATGTCATTTTAGATTATAAATGAATTAAATTTTTTATTACAATAAGTCGCAAATATAGATTTTTTATCAAATATATTCAATAGATTTTATAACAATTAATCAACTATTATGAACAAAAAAAAAGTCTGGAAAATATCCAGACTTTTTTTTGTTTTAATTGTTTTTTTAAAGATTAAAGACCATCAGGATAATTAGTAGGATAATCACCGATATCTAAATCTACATCAGAAAGGTTTGATCCCCATGTAGCATCAATAGCTTCCATCATCCTTTTAGCAATTAATGCACTACCTCTGGATGTTGGATGATATCCATCAAGTCCAAAAAATCCACCAAAAACTAAATCTCCTGTCATATTAAAATCACCTTCAAAAACACCTGTTGTAACAACCTCATTATAAAGACCTGCTAAATCAAATAAAGCCCAGCCTTCAGGAACACTTGATGAAATTGCGGCATTTGCAGTCGCTAATTTAGTCTGAATTTCATCAATTTCTGATGATGTTAAAACTCCAAAATCAGGAATCCCATTTGAAAGACCCCAAATTGAAAGAGGATTGTCTGGATCTGCTTGACCCAATAAAGGGGCTGCAAATAAACTAATTTTATCATCAGCTGTAGCTTGCCTCCAGTTAGGTATTGGTAATCCAAATACTGTAAGATCAGTCAAGTCATTATCGGTAATCAAAATAGCATTATTACCAGCAGAATATGTTACCGTTCTTTGAGCAACTTCATCAGCAGATAAAAGTCCAACAGCTTGGGCAGCCAATAAACCTCCATTATATACAGCTAAACCAGCGTTAAGTTGACCTGCAGTAAGATCATCAAGAGGAATTGCATTATAAGCTACAGAATTAAATGTTGCTGTATTAGTAGGGTCGGGTAATGTTGTTATCACACCATTTGGAACAGATGCACCTAGAGCTTGAATAGTTCCAATAACACCTGTAAGCATACCAGTATCACCTTCTAATTCTAGAGGACCAAGAGGTAAACCACTTGCGCCAAATAGTCCATAACTAGCAAAGTCATTACCAGGGACCAATGTAACAAAAGTAGGTTGTTGCGCTAAAACATCACCAATCATGGTTGCATTATTGCTTGAAGCTGCTCTTACATACCAAGGATTTGCAAGACCAGCTGCTAATCCCTCTAAACTACCAGCACCGGGTGCAACAAATGAAATTGCGTTTGCCCATGGAAAAGCCATATTAGAGTAGGGCCCAGGCACCAGGTTTGTTGCTTCGGTACTAGGATTACCTGAGACAGGGGATGGGCCAGCTCCATCAAAATAGAATCTTGAAGGCCAGAATTGTTCACCAGCGACATTAAGCCCACCAACATTATCATCAACATATGGCTGAGTAAATTGACCTCCTCCTGCTTCACTCATGATACTAGCCATAATATTAGGATATGAATTTGACTGTGCAGCAGCAAACAGTGAATTATCAGAAAAACCAGCTGTTATACTTCCTCCCATTGCTACATATGTACTAAAATCTGCATCACCAGAATCAATATCTAGGTAAGGTTCAGGATAAACCTGGTTTGGGTTATAAACATCTGTTTCACAGCTCCATAGAGCTAACATGAATACAGAAAGAAATAAAAATTTAATTTTCATAATTGTATTATTTTAATTTTTAAAAGTTATTAGCAGTCCACGAAATATAGTATTGTGTTCCGATAAAACCAGAACCAAAAGCTGTAAAGTATTCATCACCACCAATGTTAGTCGCACCAACTTTAATTGTTGATTTCCATTTTGGAACAGTAAGATTTATTTGCGCATCAATTACATGAGTTTCTGGAACAATACCGTCACCAAATGAAGCCTCCCATAAATATTCACTCCAATATCTCCAAGCAACATTAAATCCAACATTCTTAAATATACTCGTATTTCCAAATTGGGCCTTAAGCTTATGTTCAGGTGTATTCCAATTGGTAGCAAAATCTGGGTTTTGAACTCTATCAAATTCTAATTGTGTTTTGGTATAGTTTCCAGATAAATCAAAATTTCCAAAGATTTTAGTTGCAACACCAATAGACATGCCCCATGAAGAAACTTCTACCGGAGAGTTAGTATAAGCACTCCATGTTTCAAAATCGCTATTAGCCATTGCTAACACTGATAAACCACCATCACCCACTTGACCATACAATGGAGAAGCAACTATTTGAGTACTTATAAAGTCTTGAAATTCATTTCTGTAAACAGCAGCATCAATAGTTAATGTTCTACTTAACTTTCCTCTATATCCAAGTTCCACTTGTTGCATTTGTTCTGGCTTAACATAATCTACATTAGAAGCTTCTAAGAGAGCAGGATTACCAGTAGCAGCGAATGCTCGTACAGAGGACTCAGAAAATGAATTATTATAAGCATCAGCACCAGTAATTGTAACTGTTGCAGGAACTCCGAGAGCTTGACCAGCAGCACTTATCGAATAATCTCTTACGTACCTTTCGGGATTACCAACACCAGAACCAACTAATCTTGCCTGTCCAGCGTCTAATCCAATAAATAAATCCTGGGTGGTAGGAGTCCTAAATCCAGTTTGATATGATACTCTAAAGTTATGGTTTTTGTATTCACCAGCAGTGTAACTTACAACTGCTCTTGGAGATAATTGACCATCAAATAATTCTGATTTATCGTATCTAATTGCAGCTGTTGCTACAAGTCTTTCATCAAACATCTTTTTTACTGCTTGAGTGTAAAAACCTGTTTCCTGATATTCAATTGGGCCATCAACATCAGTAAATATAGTTCCGCCAGAATTTAAAGAGTATTTTCTAGCAGATCCACCTACTTGAACTTCAGCCCAGTCCCACATATGGCCAAAATTATAGTTATAGTCTAAGTGGTAGAATTTAGAATTATCTTGAAATTTTGCACCAGTTGTTAAATCTGGATCTGCAGCAACTTCAGATAATGCACTTTCAAATTCTGATGAGCCTGGGAGCCATCTACCGGTATCAGCAGTTTGTCTTGCTAATACATGTGCTTGATCAATTGTCATACCAGCCAATTGGCCATTTACGATTGCACCAACATATTCTGCAAACCAGTTAAGATCTGGCTTCCACCTTCTATTTACATTAATTGCAGCAAATGTCATATCATAAGAATCTCCTGCATCATCTTCAACTACATAAGCTCTAGCAAACCAATTATCATTAGTTACTTCAAACTTATGTTGATTCATTGTAAAATTTTTAATCGAATACCTATTGATTCCTTGGAATAAGGTTTGTCCACCACCCCATTTTCCAACATATGATATTTCTAGGTTACTTCCTTCAATAGGTCTGTAGTAGATACCCCAATCAGCCTTTTTACTTTTAGCTACTCCATCACTCATTGCGGTTTCATTATAACCAGTTCTACTAACAACCTCGGAAGGTACTAATGCTTCACCACCAGCAGGTAAAAGGCCTAACTGCACCATTTGTTGAGCTACTCCATAAATATTTACAGCCACCTCATCCCCGTATATATTAATACCATCGTGATTGTAATCTCCAGCGTATAACCCTCTATTTAATTTGTCTTCTTCACTATTTGCAATCCAATCAGTACCAAGTAGGTAGCCAAAGTTAATCTTCATAGCAAGCTTGTCACTAAACTTATGACCCCATCTGATTTGAAGGTCTTGGAATTCATTATCACCAGCAGCTATTTGAGAAGTAATACCTCTTTTATATTGAGCACTAACACCTTGATGATCAAAAGGATTTTTACTATTCATCAATAAAATTCCGTTAAAAGCATTTGCACCATATAGGGCTGAGGATGTACCAGGAACTAACTCTACATTCAATACATCTGTTTCAACCATACCTAATAAGTTTCCTAAAGGAAAGTTTAGGGCAGGAGCTGAATTATCCATTCCATCAACTAATTGAATAAATCTAGTGTTTGAAAAAGTTGCAAAACCTCTTGTATTTATAGATTTGAAAGTAAAACTGTTAACATTAATATCAACACCCTTTAAGTTTTCAAGTCCATCATAAAAATCTGCCGATGCGGTAGTTCTAATATCTTTAGTTCCAAATCTTTCAATTGTTACAGGAGATTCAAAAACTCTTTGAGGAGTTCTAGAAGCTGAAACAACTACTTCGTCAAGAGCAGTATTATCTTCTAATACTATATTAATAGTTGAGCTCTCAGAAACTTCGAAAGTTATCGGTTTAAAACCTACACTACTAGCTTCAATGCTAAAGGGAGTATCCATATCGACTGTAATTGAATAATTTCCGTCAAAGTCTGCAGCAACACCATTTGATGTTCCAACCACTATTACGGTAGCTCCAGATAATGGTTGGTTGTTTTCATCAGTTATACTTCCAGAAACTGTAGTCTGAGCATAAGAAAAAACACCAACTAACATTATTAAAATTTTAAGAATTGTTCTCATAATTTGTTTAAGTTTAATTTTTGATAGGTTAAATATATGCTAATAATCTATTAACACAATGCATTATTTTAAAAAAATAGACTAAAAAAATATATTATTGATAGAAAAAATAAATAAATTTTCAATAATTTATAAAAATTTAATACCATACATAATATATATTTATCAAATATTCAAAAAATTAACATATTATACTAAATATGTTTATTGAGGTGTAAATAGTCAAAAATCTATTGAAAACCCAAATGAGGGAACAACAGATTCTCTGTTAACATCAACTTCAACTAAACTCAAAGGATTTATGATATTTCCATAATTATCTCTGTTTAAACCATATTCTTTTGGAATTGGAATTTTTTGAGCTAGGAGGTTTAAAATTTCAATAAAGAAGTTAATTGAAATTTTTTCTTTGTTCCACTTTTTATCTAACCTCACATCTAACTGAGAAAAGTTATCAAGTTTTAAGTTTCCAAGTTCTGAGTAGTCTAAAACCATATTTGGATAATTTGCTAAACTAGCATCTAGATTATAAGGAACATATGGAGTTTTTCCCGCAAAACGCCACCTTGAGCTAATCTCCCAATTTCTTTTTAGCTTATATCCCCCGCTAAATGATGATAGATGTTTACTGTCCCATACAGAAGGTAAATAATCCCCATTAATATCTGTAAATTCACTTTTGAATATTGTATAAGAAAAAATACCATAAAAATTATTGGTTAATTTTTGCTGAAATAAAAATTCAATTCCTCTTGTTTTTCCACGCCCTATTGATATAATTTCTTCATTTCCAAGTACTTCAAAATCAGCTCCTTTATTTGCTAAAGATATTCCGTCCAATACTGAAATAGGGAATTGCTCATATTTTTTAATAAACCCCTCGATTGAGATTTTCGATGCATTTCCGATTGAATAATCAAATCCTGTTACTAAGTGATTACTTTTCGTGTATTTAACTCTGCGATTGGTAAAGTCTCCGGTAATATTTTTAAAACCTAAAATGGTGTAGGTTGGAATTTTGTAGTAAATTCCAAAAGATGAGTTCCACTTTAATCTTCGATCATTTGATATTGAATAAGAAATAGAAATTCTTGGCGAAATATTATCTGCCATTTTCGATCCTTTGCTAAAATTATCTTCGTCTGTTCTGACCCCTAAAGAAAAATCTAATTTATTTCCAAGAAAACTTTTTGAAACATTTCCATATAAACCATATTTATAAAAATTAAATTTTGTTAAATAATTTATCTGGTTATAAATATCATTTGTATTATTATGGTAATCTGAATATTGAATATTTCCTCCCCATTTTATTTTCCAATCGTTAATATAATTTACTGTTTTTACTCTCAATTTTGTCTCCCATTCATGTGAATTATTCTTAAAATATAATCCTTCTAAATTTTCGTTATCGGAGAATCTGGAAAAAATATTTTTTAATTTATTTGAGCTTAATGCTAGAACAAATTGACCCTTTTTTTCTTTAAATTTTTTTATCCAGGATATGCCAATAGTTGATGAGTTTTGCTTAATGATAGGGACTTGTTCTAAAAATGCTTGTTGAGTTGAATCAAAATCATCTGGTGCTTCAACTGAAAAATCATCGATTGCACCTAGTCCAATAAAATTTATTGAGTTAAAATCATTTATTTTATGATTTACTTTCCACTGAAAGTCCCAGTAATCTGGTCTGATTGGAAGTCCAATTAATTCAAAAAGAAACTGAAGATAACTTTTTCTAGCAGAAAAAATAAAAGTAGTTTTATTGTTGTCACTTTTAGTAAATGGACCTTCAATGGTGATTGCAGAATCACTTGCTCCAAATCTGAAGTTTCCACTAATTTCCTTTGTATTACCATTTTTCTGATCAAATTGTAATACTCCACTTAAGGGATTGTCATATTCAACTCCAAATGCTGAAGTGCTTAAAGTAACTTCATCAATAAATGAGATATTAATCATTCCTTGAGGGCCACCCGCACTTCCTTGTGTACTAAAGTGATTAATATTAGGAATTTCAATTTCATCTAAATAATAAACTGTCTCGTTTGGAGCACCACCTCTAATAATTATATCATTTCTAAATCCACCGATTGACGGAGACATTCCAGGCATGCTTTGCACAACCTTAGTTACATCATTATCTGCTCCAGGATAACTTTCAATTTCAACCCTTGAAAATGAATTTATAGAAAGAGGGGTTTCTTTTGACTTTTTGAAAGGACTTTCGAAAACGATAACCTCGTCTAACTCTTCGTTGGATTCAGCCAATAGAATTTCAAGAGTTTGATTTCCCTTACTTTTAATTATGATATTAAATATTTTTTTTGATTTATAGCCTATATAGCTTACAGATAAGTTATAAGATTTTGGTGATATATTAGTGATTTCAAAAAACCCCTTATCATCTGTGATTGATCCTTTTTCAGTCCCTTCGATAATTACATTGGCACCGAACAAAGGTAGTTGACTTTTTGCATCAAATACATAACCATTTATTGAACCATCAATTTGAGAAAAAAATACAAATGGAATGAAGAAAAAGATTGTTGTAATATTTTTCATTGTATGGAAATTACAAATTTTACTTCAATCTTTTTAATAATCAATTTTTAAAAAGATGATATTTCAGAAAATGATATAAAAGAAATTTTAAAAAAGTTATAATTATATGTTTGGTTAAATTTAGGTAACTTTATTTCATATTTAATTATGAAGAAAATTTCATTCTTAATATTGATCATAATTCCGTTTATTTCATCCGGACAAAATAAATATACTTTAAATGACAGTATCCTCATGCAGAAGTTGAAGTTTTGTTATTTTGGAGATACAGTGGTTTACAATGATTTAACAGACGAATTTTACGGCCCACTTCCAAAATGCTCAGACGGGACATATCACACATTTTTGGTTGATTCTAGATACTACGTAATCTATCCCGAAACTATTGAATGGACAGGCTCTGGTGGAGGCACCTTCTTTTTGTATAAGAGTGAAAACTCTGAATTTAAAAGATTAGACGAAATTTGGGGAGATTTGGATTTAGAAAAAACAGAGCTTGAATCTTCCACTTTTTATTATATAAAATCTGATAAATCTTCAAAAATTTTCAAAGATTATGAATATGAAATTGTTATTGATAAAGAGAAAGATAAATTTGCTACAAGAAAGAAAAAATTATTAAGTATATGGTAATTAATTTACTTTTCTCAATGATGAAAAAATTAATATTTAATTTCTTACTAATAGTTCAAGTAATTGGATTTGGACAGAATGATACACTTAGAAATTACCATGCTAATGGTCAATTAGAAAGTATTGGGGTTCTTATAGATAATAAAAAAGAAGGTTTGTGGATGTACTACAATTATGATGGTTTTTTAAGGCAATCTATAAATTATAAAAACGATAAGTTTAATGGTTTATGGAAAAATTATATAATTAATAAAAAAAACAAATTAGTACGAAATGAAAATGTTTATGTTAATGGTAGACGAGAGGGTTTATGGAAATACTATGTAGATAATAAATTAATTAAAGAAGGTTATATTAAAAATAAGATGAGACAGAAAATTTGGAAGTATTATTATGACAATGGTCAATTAAAAAAAGAAACGAAATGGAAAGATGATAAAGAGATTTATTCAAGATACTGGAATGAAAATGGGAACGAAATCAATAAAGAAATTTATTATAGCTACTGGGATGTAAATGGAAATAAGATCGAAAATTCAAAACTGTGATAAAGGATCAACTCAACTGTTTAGACTACTCCACGGTAACCGAATGGTTAAAAAATAGAGTTTCTTCTCCTTCAAAATATTCATTAAAAAAGTACAACTCTTTAATTTGTAAATTCACTCTTTCATTTAAAATCTCTACCCTTACCAAAACTTCACATTACACACCTTACCAACAAAAACTATTTGAGGAAGTTAAAAGACTTAAAGAAATTGAAGGATTAGGTTATAGAAAGATTAGTTATATACTTTATGAAAAAGGATATCGAAGTGTTAGAACAAATTAAATTCAAAGAAAAAAGAATAAATCAAAAATATACCCAGAATAAATGGTAAAGAAATAAATAACCAATACTGCCAATAGTGTCCAGGAAATGATACTGACCAATAATATCTCTTTTTAAAAAAGACTCCACTAATACATAATACCCCCACCCCAGAGATTAATTCAAAATATTCATATGAATAAACTCCACATAATGTATATATAATAATTAAGTAGAATGGGTGAGTAAATGGAGTGAGAGAAGTTAATGTAGGATATTTACGTTCAATACCAGTAGTTTCTAATGGGTTTATTCCTTTTGCTATTTTTTGAAAATTCGTTGCAAAACAATATAAATATGTTAATAGAGAAATTATACCAGAAATAATTTTTAGAATCATGTTCTTTTAAAATTATAAATCAAATATAATAAACTAAGAATTGTGAAAGATATTATTATTTATGAGTCTTTAAAATAAGAAAGGATCAACACCTATTCTTTAACTACTCTACCGTTACAGACTTTGCTAAATTTCTGGGTTGATCAACATCTTTTCCAAGCATAACAGCAATGTGATAAGATAGTAGCTGAAGGGGGATCACTGTAACAAAAGGGGTAACAGATTCAATAGTATCAGGAACTTCAATAATATGATCTGCAATTTCTTTAACCTCTTTATCTCCTTTGGAAACGATAGCAATAATTTTTCCCTTTCTTGATTTTATTTCCTGAATATTGCTAACTATTTTATCATAATTAATTTTATTAGTTGCAATTACCACAGTAGGCATATCTTTATCAATTAAAGCAATTGGGCCGTGTTTCATCTCAGCAGCAGGATATCCCTCAGCGTGTATATATGATATTTCTTTAAGTTTGAGTGCACCCTCCAAGGCTATTGGGAAATTATAGCCCCTACCAAGATATAAACAGTTTTTAGCAGATTTAAATTTTTTTGAAATTTTCTTGATTTCATTATTTAAAGACAATGCCTTTTCAACCTTTTTCTCAATATTTGAAATTTCAACTATATATTGTCGAAATAAATTTTCTGAAATAACTCCTTTCAATTTAGCAAGCTTAACAGCCATCATATATAGTATAGTCATTTGAGTAGTAAATGCTTTGGTAGATGCAACACCAATTTCAGGCCCAGCATGAGTATAAGATCCAGAATCAGACTCTCTTGCTATTGAAGACCCGACTACATTACAAATCCCATACACAAATGCACCCTTAGATTTGGCTAATTTAATTGCTGCTAACGTATCGGCAGTTTCACCTGATTGAGATATCGCAATCACAATATCATCCCTATTTATGATAGGGTCCCTGTATCTAAATTCTGAAGCATATTCAACTTCAACAGGAATTCTAGTAATTTTTTCAAACATATATTCAGCAATAAGAGCTGAGTGCCAAGATGTTCCACAAGCAATAATGGTAATTTTTTTGGATGAAAGAAATTTATTGATATAATCATCTATTCCAGACAATTTAATTATCCCTTTTGAAACATTTAATCTACCTCTTAGAGTATCTTTAATTGCTTTAGGCTGTTCATATATTTCTTTTAACATATAATGGTTGAAGCCCTTTTTTTCAATTTTGTCAAGACTCAGTTCCAATTTATTTACAATTGGAAAAATTTTTGAATCATCGGAAATTTTTCTGAATAATGTTTCTTTATGATTTCGTATGATGGCTAATTCACCATCTTCGAGATAAATAACTTTCTTAGTAAATTCAATAAATGGCGTTACATCACTTCCAATAAAATATTCATCATTTCCAACTCCAATACACAAAGGACTACCAAGTTTTGCAACAACTATTTCATCAGGCTTATCTTTATCAATTATGGCAATAGCATAAGCACCAATAACTTGATTCAGAGCAATTTGTACCGCTTCTCCTAATTTTACTTTTTCTTTAAATTTTATATATTCGATTAGATTAACAAGCACCTCCGTATCAGTTTCAGATTTAAATGAATAGCCTTCTTTTGTAAGCTTTTGCTTGATTGTTGAATAATTTTCAATTATGCCATTGTGAACAAGACATAGTTTATTAGAATTGGAATATTGTGGATGTGCGTTGATATTATTTGGCTCTCCGTGAGTAGCCCATCTAGTATGACCAATACCTACCCCTCCATTTAGGTTTTTCTTTCTGTTTATTTCTTTTTCTAGTCTACTAATTTTACCTTTTGATTTGCATGACTCGATTGAGGATCCGTTAAATACAGCAATTCCAGCACTATCATATCCGCGATATTCTAGTCTTTTCAAACCATTTAAAATAATCGGTAATGATTCTCTATTTCCTAAATATCCAACAATTCCACACATAGTATATTAGTTTAAAAATAATGTTTTTGAAGGCTTAAATCTTGTATATATAAATTAATCTTCTGGTTCAGTGTAATAGATTTTTATCTTAGGTCTCTTTTCTAAATCAGGACTTAAATTACCGTGAAGAATGGTTCCTTTAGGGCTAAGAATAATACCAGAAGGTAAACTCTTATTTACTGATTCATCAAGTATCTCAAAATTTTGAATCGAAGCAATATCAGAAATAACTCCCAAGCCAAGCTGAGCATTTGTAGAATCCCTCAAAATCAAATTATTAAGATGCTCTGTAATTCTGATTTTATATTTTATACCTCTGTCATTTGAAAGACTATCACGAACTAAAGGTACGAGATGGTTAACTTTTGCATTTATTGTTAATGAACTAACGGATTGGTCTAAAAAATAATCAACTAGTGCAGAATTTTGTTCATAATTATAAATATAAATTCTTTCGGGCTCATCATCATTCAAAAAAACTTGGTTTACAAAAAACTCGATATAAGCTTCATTGATCAGACGAATTGGTTGATCAGAAATCTCATCGTAAAAGAATTCTTTAAAATGATCAAACTCACTAATTTCTTGACCACTATCATTTATTATTGTACCTGAAAATAAATCAATTGTTGATATTATACCTTCTCCACCCCTCAAATAGATATTTTGATTTCCGTTGGTTTGGTCCATATTATTTACGTTAATTAATGTTTCATTATCAAATAAATTAATCAAATTTCCAGAAAAGTTTATTACATATTCATGTTGGTTTATTTCAATTTCGTCAATATCACCTGTGTCATTATCTCCAATAGTTGTATTATCTGAAGTGTAATGAATTGTAAGATTTGAATTGGAATTGGCAAAGTTTAGAAGCATAATTGAACCATCACTATTGCTCTCAACTTTAAAATAAAGACCCCTAAAAAAATCTTTAAAGTTAGGTTCATTAGTTAGTACCTGATTTCCCTCATTCTCAAAAAAATTATTTTCCCAAAAATTATCATTTGGATTGTTTAATTTAAATCTCATAGCTGGGGCAATTTTTTGAGCAACAAATGGGTTACCAGAGGTATCAATTTCTGTTAAGTTGATTTGTTCAGCACTTGGAACAAAATCATCAATTTCAAAAAGTAATTCACCTTCTAACTGCGAAGGATCAATAACCTCCTCAACAGACAAGGACCCATTTGAAAAATAACTTTGGGATGTGTCAAAATTAGAAAATGGATCAAATGTTCTAAAAAAGAAATTATTTCTGTATACAGATATTTTAATTGGTGAATCACCATAAACTGAATCAATTTCGTATGTAATATCACCATCTTCACTTGTATCAATGCCTCTTGAATAATACGGGATTGTCAAAATAACAGAATCAAGAACAACATTATTTCCAAAGTCATGATTAAAATCAGCAGGAACCATCTGACCAACAAAACTTGAATTTGAAATTCCATAATGAGGATGATTATAGCTTCCTAATAAAAAAGAAGGTAGATTATTTGTTTGAACTGGGCTTACCATTTTAGATTTAGTTGTTAAACTGTATTCAATAGAATTAGTTGAAAAATTTACTGCATTGTTTGAATTTATAACTTGAGAATCAAAACTAGCAAAGTCTTTCTCACACGAAGTAGCTAAAATGAGTAATAAAATTATTTTTAAAAAATTGAATTTCATTATAATTTATGATAGTATTTTATTATAAAATTCTACATATGACTCAGAAAATGAATCAATGGGTTCATATTCCAGAATAGGATTTTTAAAGTTCTTGAGATAAGTCTTTATTTCAGGTGCTATATTTTCAGATCCTTTAATAATCGCATCAGATGAATCAATGGCGATTTTCATAAGATTTTCATATGATGGACTGTTTATATGTTTTACACTTTTTTTATCGAATCCGTCAAATAAAATTTTATCAATCATCTTTTTATTCAATGATTTTTCAAATTCATTTCCATATAATGACGTAACGATTTTGCTTTTTTGAAAAATGGGCTCATCTTTATAAATATTTTTAAAATACAAGGGTAAAAGAGATGCTATCCAACCATGAATATGAATAATATCTGGAGGCCAATTTAGTCTCTTAATAGTTTCAAAAACACCTTTTGCAAAAAAAATTGCTCTTTCATCATTATCTCTAAACAATTTTCCTTCACTATCAATATAGGTAGCTTTTCTTTTAAAATACTCTTCATTATCAATAAAATAAACCTGGATTCTTTCTTTGGGAATTGAAGCTACTTTAATAATAAGTGGCATGTCCAAGTCATTTATAACGAGATTTAATCCCGAAAGCCGAATAACTTCATGAAGTTGATGTCTTCTCTCATTAATATTTCCATATCTTGGCATGAATATCCTAATTTGGCCACCCTGTTTGTTAACCATTTTAGGTATTTCAAAAGACATAGAGGAAATTTCAGACTCAGGAAGATATGGCACTACTTCAGATGACACATATAAGATCTTTCTATTTTTCATTAATTCAAGATTTGAAGACTCACTACCAGAAAGCAAAATTACAAAAATTATGTAGATTAATTGCAATGTATTAAGTTTACAAGCTGTTAATTTTTTATTAAAATGTTAATTTTTAAGACTGTATCCAGGTTACAAAATCATTTAAATAAACTCAAAGGTGAACGCAATATGATTGGTTTTACTCCTACAATGGGTGCGTTACATGACGGACATTTGTCGTTAATTAAAAAATCATTGCATGAAAATGATTTTTCAGTTGTTTCTATTTTTATAAATCCAACTCAGTTTAATAATCTTGAAGATTTGCAGAGATATCCATATGATATTAAAAATGATATTAAATTATTAGAGACCTTAAACGCTGAAATTATTTTATTTATCCCTAATTCATATGAAATTTATTCTGGGAATATAAAATCAGAGTATTTTGAATTTGGAAAGCTAGACAAATACATGGAAGGTAAATTTAGAGCAAATCATTTTAAAGGGGTTGCGACAGTTGTAAATAAGCTTTTTTCAATAGTTAAAGCTGACAAATCCTATTTTGGTGAAAAAGATTTTCAACAATTGCGAATCATTGAAAATCTTGTTATTGCAAAAAAAATTCAAACAAAAATAGTGAGATGTAAAACTGTAAGAAATGATAATGGTCTTGCTCTAAGCTCAAGAAATAGTAAATTAAACTATTCATCAAAAAAAATTGCAACAAATTTGTATAAAGCACTTAATTTTGTAAAAATAAATTTTGAAATTTTGGAAATTATTAATTTAAAGAAAAAAGTTATAAAAATATTATCTAAATTTCCTGAAATAAAATTGGATTATATAATTATTGCTGATGAGGAATTCTTAGTGCCCTGTTCTATAAAGAAAAAAAATATTAAATATAGAGCATTTATTGCCGCATACGTTTCAGGAGTTAGACTAATTGATAATATAAAATTATATTAATTTTCCATGAAAATTCAGATATTAAAATCGAAAATCCACAGAGTAAAAGTTACAGATGCTAACTTGGATTACATCGGCAGTATTACAATTGATAAAGATTTGATGGAAGCTGCAAAGATTATTGAAGGAGAAAAAGTACACATAGTAAATAACAATAACGGTGAGAGATTTGTAACTTATGTAATTCCTGGTTCCAGAGGATCGGGCGAAATAATTCTTAATGGAGCTGCTTCAAGGAAAGTTTGTGTAGGAGATATATTGATAATAATTTCGTATGCATCAATGGACATTGATGAAGCAAAAATATTTGTACCGAGTATAATATTTCCAAATGAAGAAAATAATTTATTGACTTGAGTTGCACATGAAAATAATAATATCAGAATTCTTTGATTTATTCTCAAATATTTTAAAAACATCAGTAGGAATTTTTTTATATTTAATTTTGCCTGTTACTGGAATTTCGATTATAGTTTCTGCTATCCAGTATTTGTATTTTAAAATTAAGTCTGACCATAAAAAGTTTAACTTTAAAAAATATTTTTTAAGAAATTTTAAATTTATAATCCCAATTTATATTGGAATATTTTGCATTTACCTCACTTTAAAAAATGTGCCATTTTCTGACTTATCTAAATATTTTTATAAAATAAATTATTCTTGGGTTTTGTTAGGGGTTGTCTTTGGTGCATTGAGTCATATTTCTAGATCCTATAGATGGAAATACCTGATTAGTCCAATGGGTTATAAGCTAGGTTTTATAAATAGTATTTTATCCGTATTTTCTGCTTATTTAATTAACTATACAATTCCAAGAGCAGGAGATTTAGCGAGGGCTACAATGGTTTCAAAATATGAGGATATCCCTTTAGATAAAACTATTGGGACAATTGTAGCTGAAAGAGTCGTTGATGTTATTTGTATTCTGTTACTAATATCTTTTGCTTTGGTAGTTGAATTTGATAAAATATCAACAAAATTGACTTCACTATTTCAAGAAACTAACTTTTCTAAGATTCTTATATATATAGTCTTTCTAACATCTACATTAATAATAATATATTTCATTATAAGAAGATTAAATATTAAAAATTTATTATCAAATTTTTTCTCTGGTATATACGAAGGAATTATTGTGATTTTTAAGATGGATAAAAGTGTTTGGTTTATACTACACAGTTTTTTTATATGGATTATGTATCTACTTATGTTTTGGGCTACTTCAATGGCATTTATAGAATTACATGACGTACCATCATATCAACTAATTATTGCCTTTACACTTGCGGCACTTTCAATTATGTTTTCAAATGGTGGAATAGGTATATACCCTCTTTCCGTTGGAATTTCGCTTAGTTGGTATGGAATTGAACTAACAACTGGTTTGGCATTTGGTTGGGTAAGTTGGCTATCCCAAACAATGTTGGTTGTTATTTTTGGTGGTATATCTTTAATTATATTACCTTTCATTAACAAAAGTAAGACTTGATGAAAAATTTCTTTAGTTATTTTTTTATTTTGGTTTTTCTTGACTTTGGGTATTCCCAGTCACTTGATTCACTACAAGTCTCCAGAATTAATGATACAATTATTTCAAAATACTTGAACGAAAAAAGGTCTATTGAAGTTCAGCTACCAAGATCCTATGATTTTGAATCGAAAAAAAAATATCCTCTAATAATTGTTTTAGACGGAGATTATATGTTTAATATTGTTTCGGGTAGTGTAGATTATTTATCCTATTGGAATGATATTCCTGAAAACTTGGTAGTTGGTATTAATCAAAAAGATTCTAGATTTAAAGATTCTAGTGTGTTAGATAATATAACTAATACACCCATCACTTCAACTGCTTCGTTTTTTGATTTTGTGGTTAATGAGCTTATTCCTTATATTTCAAGAAGTTATAGGGTTTCAGATTTTAAAGTAATCATTGGTCAAGAGAGAACAGCAAATTTTATTAATTTTTTTCTTTTAAAGCAGAAACCAATAATACGAGGATATATTTCAATCAGCCCTAGATTGTCTGAAAATATGGATATTTATTTAAGCGAATATTTATCAAAAACTAAAACAAAAATTATATACACAATATCGTCCTCAAAAAAGGATTTTGAAAGTATTTACAATAATGTCACTAAACTAAGTAAATCGTTGGACTCCATAAATAATGAAAATTTAAAATTCAATTCATTAATTCTTGAAGATGAAAATCATTATATAATACCATCATTAAGTATACCTAATTCAATTAGAAAAACTTATTCTTTATATTCTGATATTGATAAAGTTGAATATGATTCCATAATTTCAAAACTAGATTCATCACCAATTGATTATTTGAATAATAAGTATCGTTTAATAAAAGAATTATATGATATTGAAAAAACGATTTCTATTAATGATTTTATGGCAATTGAGGAGTATATAGAAGAGAATGAATATTTTGAGTTTTATGATAATCTGTCAAAACTTGCTTTTAAAGAATACCCTGATACTATATTGTCAAGTTACTACAAGGGCAGATTTTTTGAAGAAAATGGTAATCCTGAAAAAGCAATGCACATATATCGATCTGCCTATAATATGAATGAAGTTGAGGGACTTACAAAAGATTATTTACTAGAATTAGCTGATAGAATTCAAGAAGATTTTAATTATTAGTTATGGCTAAAATAAAAAGTAGTTTTACATGTCAACAATGTGGATCTGAATATGCTAAATGGCAAGGTCAATGCACTAAGTGTGGAAGTTGGAATTCAATCATTGAAGAAATCAAGCAAGTATTAACTGAAAATTTATGGGACCATACTAAGTCAGATTTAAATAAGACTTCAAATAAACCCACATCAATTGATGAAATTACGATTCAAAATCAATTTAGAATCAAAACTCAGGACAATGAATTTAATAGAGTTTTAGGCGGAGGAATTGTCCCTGGATCAATAACTCTTTTGGGAGGTGAACCTGGCATTGGCAAGAGTACTTTATTCTTACAGATTTCTTTAAAAATAAGCGATAAGGTGTTGTATGTTTCTGGTGAGGAGAGTGATAATCAAATCAAGATTAGAGCTAATAGAATAAAATATTCTAATAAAGATTGTCTTATATATTCAGAAAATAAACTAGAAAATATTTTTGCTCAAGCAGAAAAAATTAAACCAAATATTTTAATTATAGATTCAATTCAGACATTGACAACGAGTTCGGTTGATTCAATGCAAGGGACTATAACTCAACTCAAAACATGTACTGCTGAGCTTATAAATTTTGGGAAAAGAACTTCAATTCCAATATTATTAATTGGACACATTAATAAAGATGGTAACATAGCTGGGCCAAAAGTTCTAGAGCATATGGTTGATACTGTTTTGCAATTCGAAGGGGATAGAAATCATTTATATCGAATATTAAGAGTCAAGAAAAATAGATTTGGCTCGACTAATGAAATTGGGATTTATGAAATGGTAACTGAAGGACTTAAGGAAATAATAAATCCTTCTGAGATTCTGATAGGAAATTCAGATCAAAAGTTAAGTGGAACAGCAATTTGTGCATCTGTTGAAGGATCAAGGCCTTTTCTAATCGAAGTTCAAGCATTGGTTAGTACAGCAGTATATGGAACACCCCAAAGAAGTACAATGGGAATTAATACAAAGAGATTAAATATGTTACTAGCTGTGCTTGAAAAAAGAGCCGGTTTTCATTTGGCTTCTAAGGATATTTTTTTGAATATAACTGGAGGTTTGAAAGTTGAGGATACAGGAACTGATTTAGCAATTATTGTTGCAATTTTATCTTCTAATAATAATATTAATGTGCCAGAAGATTATTGTTTTGCAGCTGAGGTTGGACTGTCAGGAGAAGTTAGACCAGTAAATAGAGTTGATCAGAGAGTAAAAGAAGCAGAAAAATTAGGATTCTCAAAAATATTTATTTCAAAATACTGTGATACAGTAATTGCAAAAAAAATTGAGGTTGTTAATTTATCCAGTATTGAGGATTTGATTGATAAGATTTCATAATAATTAAGGAAATTTAGTATTTTCGTTCACTCAATAAATTGTAAAAAAACCAATGATTTTTAAGGAATATAAAAAATTGAATCTTTCAAAAATTTCTGATGAAATTCTTTTGTATTGGAAGGATCAAGATATTTTTAAAAAATCTGTAGAACAATC
>PALU01000006.1 GCA_002706585.1 Rickettsiales bacterium | reverse complement strand
AAAATAGTGATCGCGATAGGATTCGAACCTATGACCGTCTGCTTAGAAGGCAGATGCTCTATCCAGCTGAGCTACGCGACCTTATTGCGGAGAGACTGGGATTCGAACCCAGGCAACGTTTGCACGTTGACAGATTAGCAATCTGCTCCATTACCACTCTGGCACCTCTCCAAAACGATTTACAAATTTAGATAAAAAAATGACCTGAAAAAGAAATATTTTATTGCTGTTGTTCCAATAAATCTTTCATTTCAGTAAATCCAGAATTGTCGCCTAATGTCCCATAAATATTCATTAAGGTTTTTATGGCATCGGTATTATTATTTAGAGCAATTAGATCTTTTAAAATAGGAACGCATGATTTATATAAATCTTCCCTAGTTTTTTTGAGTTCATCATATCTCAAATTTTCACTTTTTGAGTTACCAAGTGTATTCATCTCATTAACAATGTCTTGTTCACCCTCCAAAATAAGAGCAACTAAATTAAGATAACTGCTTTCATACAATGGATCAAGTTCAATTGATTTTTTATAATAATTAAAAGCAGAATCTTTCTCACCAAGCTCAGTACTTATAACACCTAGATTATAAAATAATAATGCATTATTTGGCTCTTTTTCTATTGCAAGTGCCATAGTATTTTTAAAGCTTTCTTTGTCACCCAACTCGTAATATATATTAGCTGCAGTTGTTATCAATGAAACATCATCAGGATTTGAGTTTCTCGCTGTTTCAATTGCTTGTAGGGCTTTATCATTATCTCCTAATTCCTTATAAATTAACGCTATATTTTTTACAATTTCAGGAAGTCTTGACTCAGTCAACTCTTCTCTAGGGTTATCATAATCTTTTGATTTTTGAAGAAGATTAAATTCATCCTCTGATGATACTTCAATTTCATTTCCCGACTCAACCTCAGTTATGTAGAATTTTGTGGTAACTCCATCGTAATCTATGTCTCTAAGTAATAAATAGTATTCAAGGGCAAGTGAATAATTAACTGAATTAACAGCATTTCCAGCAGCAAAATAAAGATAATCTTGATTAACTTCAGGATTTAGGTCATATGCCATTTTCAATTTAATTGCAGCCTCAATTGCGTTTCCACTTTCTTGGTCTGATATTGCATTTGTTAGAATTAAATTCTCTAATCTCATTAATTCAGGATTTAACTGTTCATTACTCATTCCTAAGTCTTTTGACATATTAAAAGCTTCCATAGCAAGACTAAAATCTTCCATAGAAGTATGAATTTTACCATAAAGAAGCATTTGTTGAGATTTAACTTTATCATCACTAGAATCAAAAAGAACTTTTGAAGATTCTAATAAATCAAGCGCTGAGGAAAATTCACCCGAGTCATAAAATTTATTAGCATTTCTTAATTCTCTTTTTTGACCATATGAGAATGATATAACAAGAAGTAGTATGTATATTATTAGTTTTTTCATTATTAATTTATTTTATTCAACTGTATCTCCAGTAAATTCAATATCACCTAGATCTTCAATTTCCTCCTCATCTTTCATAACCTTAGCAACAGCAGCAATACTGTCACCCTCTTTAATACTGATCACCTTTACACCTTGAGTAGCTCTTCCCATTACTCTTAAATCTTCTACTTGCATTCTGATAGCAATTCCAGATTTATTGATGATCATTAGGTCATCATTATCGGAGACGCTTTTTAAAGTTACTAATTTACCTGTTTTTTCTGTAATTGATATTGTTTTTACACCCTTACCACCTCTGTTTGTTAGCCTATAATCCTCAAGGGAAGATCTTTTACCAAATCCATTTTCAGAAACTACAAGAATGTTTGCATCCATATCATTTACAGATATCATGCCAACAACTTCATCTTTATTATCTTTTAACCTAATTCCTCTTACACCAGATGCATTTCTTCCCATTGGCCTTGTCTTATTTTCTTCAAATCGAATTGCCTTACCTGATTTCACAGCTAACATAATCTGACTGTTACCATTTGTTAGTTTAGCTTCCAGTAATTCATCATCATCTTTAATTGTTATAGCATTGATACCATTTGATCTTGGTCTTGAATATTGTTCTAAGGAAGTTTTTTTAACCTGACCCATTTTGGTGGCCATAATAACGTAATGGCTATTTACATAATCTTCATCTTTTAAATCCTGTGTACAAATAAACGCTTTAACTTTATCATCTTGTTCTATATTAATTAGGTTCTGTATTGCTCTACCCTTTGAGTTCTTTGAGCCTTCAGGTATTTCATAAACTCTCATCCAGAAACACTTACCTTTTTGGGTAAAAAATAGCATATATTGATGATTAGTTCCAACAAAAAGATCTTCAAGAAAATCTTCATCTCTTGTCTTGGAGGCCTTTTGTCCAACTCCACCTCTATTCTGAGTTTTATATTCAGTCAAAGCTGTTCTTTTTATGTAACCAGCATGTGAAATGGTGATAACAACTTTCTCATTTGGAATAATATCCTCTACCCTAAAGTCTCCTCCTGCATATTCAATTATAGATCTTCTTTCGTCACCATATTTTTCTTTAATATCAGAAAGCTCATTTTTTATTAAAGTCATTCTCATTGGCTTACTATCTAACAACTCCTTATAGCCTTTAATTGTTTTTTGAAGGTCGTCATATTCCTCTCTCAATTTACTTTGCTCAAGTCCAGTTAATTGACGAAGTCTCATTTCAATAATTGCTTTTGCTTGAGTTTCAGAGAGCTTATATTTTTTTTCAAGTTTAAGTCTTGCTTCCTCTGCATTAGATGACTTTTTGATTAAAGCAATTACATCATCAATATTGTCACTTGCAATTATCAATCCTTCTAAAATATGTGCTCTCTGCTCAGCTTTTTTAAGTTCAAAAGTTGTTCTTTTGACCACTACATCATGTCTATGATTTACAAAATGATGGATTAGATCCTTTAAGTTTAAAAGCTGAGGTCTACCATCTACTAAAGCAACATTATTAACACTAAAAGAAGACTGTAATGGAGTAAATTTATACAATTTATTCAGAACTATATTTGGAATTGCATCTCTTTTAAGGACATATACAATTCTCATACCTTTTCTATCTGACTCATCTCTAATTGTTGAAATTCCTTCAATTTTTCCATCATTTATTAATTCAGCTGTTTTTCTTATCATGTCAGCTTTATTTACTAGATATGGAATCTCAGAAACAATTATACATTCCCTATCATTNACATTCTCAATNANNGCNTTACCCCTCATNACTANTCTNCCTTTNCCNGTATGAAANGCNTCTTTTACTCCATCATAACCATANATNGTNCCACCAGTNGGAAAATCTGGNGCNTTNACATATTGNATNANTTCATCNATNGNTATNTCATTATTNTCTATNTACTGNATAATACCNTCAATAACNTCAGATAGATTATGAGGNGGCATATTTGTNGCCATTCCNACNGCTATACCTGATGCNCCATTTATTAGNAANGCNGGAACTCTAGTNGGNAGAACNGTAGGCTCCANAATTGTATCATCAAAGTTTAATTGAAAGTCTACAGTTTCTTTATCAATATCTGATAAAAGTTCTTCAGATATTTTTTGCATTCTTGCCTCTGTATACCTCATTGCAGCTGGACTGTCTCCATCGACAGAACCAAAATTACCTTGTCCATCAACTAGAATGTATCTCAAAGACCATTCTTGAGCCATTCTAACCATAGTGTCATAAACAGAACTATCACCATGAGGGTGATATTTACCCATAACATCTCCCACAATTCTTGCAGACTTTTTGTAAGCAGAAGAAGATCTAACACCCATTTCATTCATACCAAAAAGAACTCTCCTGTGAACCGGCTTAAGGCCATCTCTAACATCTGGTAAAGCTCTNGAAACAATAACCGACATTGAATAATCAATGTAGGCTGACTTCATTTCATCTTCAATTTTTATAGGGATTAATTTTTCTTTTTCCATATGCTAGATTCTTAATGCTAAAATAGAAAAATGACTAGTATTATGTCTGAAAAAACTGAGATAAAAAAAAATTATTTATTAACATTATTAATTGAAAAGTTTTATCTCAAAATAAGTAATTAGTATAACTATTTTCTTTGTTAATTTGTATTAATGGTATATTTTAGTCAACAAATTTAGTAGACAATGGATGATAATTTTTCTTCAAGAGTAAAAGATGTTATTTCTTACAGTAAAGAGGAGGCTTTAAGACTTGGCCATAAGCAGATTGGCACAGAGCATCTTCTACTGGGTATTTTAAGAGATGGAGGTGGTAAAGCAATATCAATTTTAAATTCTATTGAAATTGACTTAAATGAANTGAGAAAGAAGATTGAATTACTTAATCCTGCAATTATAGATGCCTCATCACTTAAACTAAATGAAAAGAAAAATTTACACCTTACAAGACAAGCAGAGAGAGCACTCAAGACAACTTTCCTAGAAGCAAAATTATTTCAAAGTTCTAATATAAATACTGCTCACCTTCTATTGTGTATTTTAAGAAATGATAATGATCCTCTGACTAAAATCTTAACTAAAATGGATATAAGTTATGATAATGTGAAAGATAAGTTNAAGACAATGATTAGTAAAAATAGTTCCGATGATATTATTGATTACCCATCATCCTCTGCTTTTCCAGAAGAGAAAGATGAAACTGATGATTCTTCTAAAAATCCATTTTCTTCAACTCAAAAAACAAAATCAACATCAAACACTAAAACACCTGTTTTAGATAATTTTGGTAGAGATATTACTTCTCTTGCTGAAGAAAACAAATTGGACCCGGTTGTTGGAAGAGATAAAGAAATTCAAAGAGTATCTCAAATCTTAAGTAGAAGAAAGAAGAATAATCCACTCTTGATTGGTGAACCTGGAGTAGGTAAATCTGCAATTGCTGAAGGCCTAGCTCTTAGAATAATACAAAAAAAAGTATCAAGAGTATTATATGGCAAAAGAGTAATAACTCTAGATTTAGCTAGTTTAGTTGCTGGTACAAAATATAGAGGACAATTTGAAGAGAGAATGAAAGCGGTTATGAATGAACTCGAAAAAAATAGGAATATTATTTTGTTTATAGATGAAATTCATACTATAGTAGGTGCAGGTGGAGCAACTGGTAGTCTTGATGCGTCAAATATGTTTAAACCTGCTCTTGCAAGGGGAGAAATTCAATGTATCGGAGCAACAACATTAAATGAATACAGTCAANATATAGAAAAGGATGGTGCTCTTGAAAGAAGATTTCAAAAAATTCTAGTTGAGGAAACCAATAAAGATGAGACTGTTGAAATATTGAGAAATATCAAAGATAGATATGAATCACATCATAATGTTAACTATACAGACGAGGCTCTTGTTGCTTGTGTTGAACTTTCACAGAGGTATATTACTGATAGATTTCTTCCAGATAAAGCTATTGATGCTTTAGATGAGTCTGGATCTAGAGCTCATATAAATAATATGGATGTTCCTGAGGATGTCATTCTCATGGAGAAACAACTCGAAGATGTCAGAGAACTTAAAAATTCTGTTGTTAAAAAACAAAAATATGAAGAAGCTGCTAAATTAAGAGATGATGAAAAGAGAGTTGAGAAGAAATTGTTTGAGGCACAAAATAGATGGCATGAAGAATCTAAATTAAACAGAGTTACTGTTGATGAAGATCAAATCGCTGATGTAGTTTCAATGATGACGAATATTCCTGTGAATAAGATATTATCTACAGAAAGAAATAAGCTGTCAAAACTCGAAAAAATAATAAAGGATAAAATTATAGGTCAAGATGAGGCAGTATCTAAAGTTGTTAAATCAATACAAAGGAACAGAGCTGGTTTAAATTCACCTAATAGACCTATTGGATCATTTATTTTTCTAGGTCAAACCGGTGTAGGTAAAACTCAACTCGCTAAAGTTCTTGCGTCAGAAATTTTTGAGTCTGANGAAAATTTAATCAGAATAGATATGAGCGAGTATATGGAAAAGTTCTCAGTTTCAAGGTTAATAGGTGCACCTCCTGGATATGTTGGATACGAAGAAGGTGGGCAGCTTACTGAGAANGTGAAAAGAAGACCTTACTCAGTGGTGCTATTTGATGAAATTGAAAAAGGACATCCTGATATTTATAGTATGTTACTACAAATTTTAGATGATGGATTTCTTACTGATAGTGTTGGAAGGAAAGTTAATTTTCAAAATACGATTATTATAATGACTTCAAATATTGGGGTCAAACAAATTAATGATTTTGGAGTTGGTGTTGGGTTTGAAACTAAATCATCTCTGGACCAGACCTCTAAAGTTGAGCAAAAGGTTATTCAGAGAGCACTTAAAAATACTTTTGCACCGGAATTTCTTAATAGAATTGATGAGTGCATTATATTTAATTCACTTTCAATAAAAGAGATAAATAAAATCGTTTCAATAGAACTAGATAAACTAATTGAGAGAGTCAACGGTATTGGATATGATTTATCTGTATCCTCCAAAGCTAAATCATTTATCTGTGAAAAAGGTTTTGATGAAAAAAATGGTGCAAGACCNTTAAATAGAATGATCCAGAAATACATTGAAGACCTTATAGCAGAAAATCTAGTCTCTGATAAAATTAAGCAAGGTGACAAACTTCTAATAGATTATAAATCTGAAGATGATCATTTAACTTTGCTAATAAATAAAAAAGAGGTTGCTTCTTGAAAGTTCTAAAATTTGGTGGTACTTCAGTCGCTGATTCAAAATCAATTGATAAGGTAATATCCATTTTAGAAAATAATGATGAGCCATTATTCATAGTTGTATCTGCTTTAAGTGGTATAACGAATCTTCTTCAAAAATGTCTTAATAAAAAGGGGAAATCAGTAAATGATATAATTAATGAGATTGAACAAAGACATCTAGAAATAATTACGAATCTGTGTGATTATAATAAACAAACATCACTTAAAAATTTTTTAAGAGATAAGTTAAATGAATTAGATGATCTTCTTAGGGTAATTTCTGATGCTAGTGAAGTTAGTATCGAAANAAAATCTAGAGTTTTAACATTAGGTGAAATTTTATCTAGCAATATTATTTGCGAAATATTAANACAAAAAGGACTAGATATATTCTATATTGATTCAAGGGAATTAATTTTTTCGAAAGATTCTAATAATAATATACAATTAGATGATGAAAAAACATCTGATTCAATTNCTAANATAGTNGGTTCANTTAAATCNAAGTTAATAATTTCTCCAGGATANATTTGTTCAAATCANGAAGGTAAAACCTNTAANCTTGGTAGNGGTGGNTCAGATTATAGTGCAGCAATNTATGCNAAATATCTAAATGCAAAAGTATTAGAGATATGGACAGATGTTAGCGGTGTATTCAGTGCTAATCCAAAAATTGTNAAAAACGCATCCCCAATTGCATATTTATCTTATAAGGAAGCAATGGAGTTATCTTTCTTTGGAGCTAAAGTAATATACTTCCCTACTCTTCAACCTCTAATAGAAGATAATATTCCTGTTTTTATTAAGAATACATTTAAACCCCATGAGGATGGTACTTGCATTTCAAACTCTACTAAATTAGATAANGATGAAATAGTTAAAGGAATAAGTCATATTGAGAATATTTCAATACTAAATTTTGAGGGTTCTGGAATGGTTGGAGTTCCTGGATTTTCAAAAAGATTTTTTGAGGCCTTATCATCTAATCATATTAATGTTATAATGATTACTCAAGCTTCTTCAGAATTCTCGATATGTATAGCTGTTGATTCAAATGATGCAGAGCTAGCTAAAAAAGTTGTTGATAAAGAGTTTGAATTTGAAATATCACAACAAAGAATAAATAAATCTCAAATTGAATCAAATCTTGCCAATATTGCAATTGTTGGTGATAAGATGAAAAGTAAAAAAGGTATCAGTGGAAAATTATTTAATTCATTAGGTAATAATAATATAAATGTCAGAGCAATTGCACAAGGTGCATCAGAAAGAAATATATCTATAATTATAGATAGTAATAACGCAAAGAAAGCTTTAAACGCATTACATGAGAGCTTTTTTGAAAAAGACTTAAAAGATATACATCTTTTTATAACTGGTGTTGGAAATGTTGGAGGTTATTTGCTTAAACAGATTAAGAATCAAAAAGATTTTATTTCTAAAAAACTTGGACTAAACTTAAAGGTTTTAGGTATATCCAACTCCAAGAAGATGTTAATATCTAAGGAGGAAATTGACCTAAACAATTGGTCTGAAATATTGATCAATTCAAGTACTAAAGCTGATAAAGATTTTTTCCAAAAAACTATAATTGAACTTAACAGAAGGAATAGTTTATTTATCGATAATACTGCGAGTGAAACAATCCCATTAACATATAATAACTATTTGAAAAATGGTATTGGCGTTATTACTTGCAATAAAATATCAAACTCTGGTATTTTAAGTGAATATATTGAATTAAGAGAGTTATCCAGAAGGCATAATGCTGCTTTTTTATATGAGACTAATGTTGGGGCAGCTCTTCCAGTTATTAGCACACTAAAAAATCTAATTAATTCTGGAGATAAAATTTTGAAAATTGAAGCAGTTTTATCAGGTACACTAAACTATATATTCAACAACTTCCAGGAGGAAGATACTTTCCATAATATAGTTTCTCATGCAGTTAAATTAGGATACACTGAACCTGATCCTAAAATTGATTTATGTGGCATTGATGTTTGTAGAAAGATTTTAATTCTTGCCAGAGAGAGTGGGTTTGATCTTGAATATGATGAAGTAGAAAAGAATCATTTCTTACCAACTGAATCAATAAATACTGATTCTAAAGATGAACTCATTTTATCTCTAAAAAAAAACAAGGCTCATTTTAACAGAATATTAAATGATGCCAAAGAAAAGAACTGTAGATTAAAATTTGTTGCAAAGCTAGAAAATGGTAAAGCAAGTGTTGGTTTAGAAGCTATTCCAAATGATCATCCATTCTATAATCTTGTAGGAAGTGATAACATAACAGTATTCTTTAGTGAAAGATATAAAGAGTCTCCACTTGTTGTCAAAGGAGCAGGAGCTGGAGGAGAGTTTACTGCATCTGGAGTTTTTGCTGATATAATTAAAGCTAGTCAAGAGAATGGATAGCATAAAAGTCTTTTCACCAGGAAGTGTAACAAATTTATCATGTGGATATGATGTACTTGGAGTTTGTCTAGAGAATAGAGGAGATGAAATAGAAGTTCACAAAACTAAATCTGTAGGATTGGAAATAGAATCTTTAGACAATTATAATATTTCCAATAAGATTGATAAAAACGTTGCTGGGATTGCCGCAAAAGCTATGTTAAAAAATATTGAAATAGATTTTGGTTTCAAAATAATTATAAAAAAAGGGATTAAGCCTGGTAGTGGAATTGGAAGTTCTGCAGCAAGTTCTGCTGGAACAGTTTATGCTATTAATCAACTTTTAAACTCACATTTTGACAATTTAGATTTAGTCAGGTTCTCTATGGAAGGTGAGAATTTTGTCAGCGGATCCTATCATGCAGACAATGTTGCACCTATAATTTTAGGTGGGATAACTTTAGTGAGGTCTATTTCTGATCTAGATATCATTAAACTTCCTTCTCCCGAGTCTTTAGAGGTTGTAATAATTAGGCCAAATATTGAGATAAAGACTTCAGATTCAAGAAAAGTTGTCAAGAAAAAAGTAAAAATTGAGAAGATGGTTCAACAATCTGCTAATCTAGGTGCTTTTATAAGTAGTTTATACTCAGAAGATTTTGATCTCATGTCCAGAAGTGTAGTAGATGAGGTGGTAGAACCTGATAGATCTATGTTAATTCCTGAATTTGAATCAATTAAAAAAATATCAACTGAATCCGGCGCTTTGTCTTGCGGTATTTCTGGTTCAGGACCCTCCATATTTACATTATCAAACAATAGTGATACTTCCAAAATTATTCTAAATAATATATGTAGTCATCTGGATGAGGTAAATATTGATTATGACAGCTTTATATCTAAAGTAAATCCAAAAGGAATCAAAATATTAGATTAGATGAAATACATAAGTTTAAATCATAAATCAGCGTCAACATCTTTTAAAAATGCTGTAATAAATGGTTTAGCTCCTGACAAAGGTCTTTATTTTCCTGAAGAAGAGATTTGTTTATCTAATAAATTATTGGAGTCTTTAAATAATTTAGATGATGTAGAGTTATGCTATGAAGTTATAAAAGACTACATCGGAAATGAAATACCAAAAAATAGATTAATAGATATTATATCTAGTACAATTTCATTTGAAATCCCTGTAAAAGAAATAGAAAATTCAATTTATTCTCTAGAATTATTTCATGGACCTACCTTGGCATTTAAGGATGTAGGTGCAAAATTTATGGCATTATGTTTAGACTATTTTAAAGAAAATAATAGCTCAAAAAAATTGACTGTTTTAGTAGCTACATCAGGTGATACTGGAGGAGCTGTTGCAAATGGATTTCTTGGTACCAAGGATATTGATGTTTGTATATTGTATCCCAAGGGTAAAATTAGTGAAGTCCAAGAAAAGCAAATTACTACNAATNNTTCTTTCGTTCAGGCAATTGAAGTTGAAGGTGATTTTGATTTATGCCAGTCAATGGTGAAAAATGCATTTAATGATTATGATATAAATGAGAGGATTTCATTGACCTCAGCTAACTCCATTAATGTTGCAAGATGGCTACCTCAAATGTTCTATTATTTTTTAGCATCAAAAAAAATTGAAAATACGTATCCAAATATTTTTTCAGTTCCTAGTGGAAACTTTGGTAATATATGTGCTGGTATTTTGGCAAAGTCAATGGGTCTTCCTATTGAACATTTTATTGCATCTACAAATGTCAATGATACAATTCCAAGATATATTAAAGAAGGGATNTATGAGCCATTAAAAACNAAATCTACAATTTCCAATGCTATGGATGTTTCTGAGCCGAGCAACTTTATAAGAATTCAGAAGATATTTAATAATGATTTAAAGAAGATTAGNGAGAATATATCTGGATATAGTTTTGATGATAAATCTACTATGGATTGTATTAAAAAATTAAATCAACAGAATAATTACATTACAGATCCTCATTCTGCAATTGGATATCTTGGACTAAAAAAATATATTCAAGAGAACAATTTAAATAATTGTAATGGTTTATTTNTTTCTACAGCACATCCAATTAAATTTAAAGATACTGTTGAGAAAAGTATTAAATCACAAATAGAATATCCAGATTCAATTAGATCAATAATGCATAAAGAAAAAATTGCTACAACAATCAAGAGTTATTCTGAGCTTAAAGAATATCTTATAAATAAAGATTGATGAAAAAAATAGTTTTATTAGATAAGCATATAAAATTAGGAGCAAAAATTGTTGATTTTGCTGGTTTTAAGATGCCTATGAGTTATAGTTCAGTCACTGATGAACATAATCATGTTAGAGAAAATGTTGGGGNATTTGATGTTTCTCATATGGGTGAATTAGAGATATCTGGTAAGAATTCCACTCACTTTGTTCAATTTATATGCTCAAATGATATCATGAAGCTAAAGCCAGGAAAGGCTCAGTATAACTGTTTAGTAAATGATAATGGAGGGATAATTGATGATTTAATAGTTTACAAAATAGACGAAGAAAAATATTTATTGGTTGTTAATGCTAATAACATAGAAAAAGACCTAGATTGGATCAAAAGTCTTAATAAAGATTATAGTTGTTCCATTAATAATATATCTGATAGAATATCTCTTCTTGCTGTTCAAGGACCAAAGGCAAACCTATTATGTGAAAGATTNACCAAAGAANATTTAAAATCTTTATCAAACTATTCATTCATATTGGGAACATTTGCTGGAATTGATAATGTAATAATATCAAAGACGGGTTATACTGGATCAGGAGGTTTTGAACTATATATACCTAATAATAATGTTGAACAAATTTGGGATGAGCTTTTTAATGTTGAAGATCTTAAAGTCAAGCCAATAGGGCTTGCTGCTAGAGATACATTAAGGCTTGAAATGGGCTATTGTCTCTATGGAAACGATATAAATGAATTAGTAACCCCAGTTGAAGCAAACCTCGGATGGATAACAAAAGTAGAGACAAATTTTATTGGTTCTAAGTCAATTAAAAAACAAATTGAAAATGGAATTAAGAAAAAATTGGTTGGATTTATAATAAATGATAAAGGTATTCCAAGAAAAGGTTATAAAATTTTTGACAAATCAGAAAACCTAATAGGAGAGGTAACTTCTGGAACATTCTCACCAGTTCTTAAGAAAGGTATTGGTCTTGCATACATAGAAAATAATATTTCTTTTAAAGAAATATATTTAAAAATTAGAAATAATTTCATCGAATTAGAGGTTGTAAATACTCCATTTATATAATTTATGGGAAGGGCATTTGAATTTAGAAAAGCTAGAAAAATGAAAAGATGGTCAAATATGGCCAAAACTTTCACTAGAATTGGAAGGGAAATTATAATAGCAGTAAAGGAATCGGGTCCTGATCCGTCGTCAAACTCAAGATTAAGAGCCATTATCCAAAATGCTAAATCAGCTAATATGCCAAAGGAGAATATAGAGAGGGCCATTAAAAAAGCTTCAGAAAAAAGTACAGATAATTTCAAAGAAATATTATTAGAAGGGTATGCTCCTAATGGTATTGCAATTTTAATAGAAGCTGCAACTGATAATAATAACAGGACTGTTGCGAATATTAGAAGTTATTTTAACAAGTGTGAAGGTACTCTTGCCACTTCAGGCTCAGTAGATTTTTTATTTAATCATTTATG
>PALU01000005.1 GCA_002706585.1 Rickettsiales bacterium | reverse complement strand
ACAGAAAATATTGCATATATAAAAGAATATTTATGAGCAAACTGATATACAAAAGAACTAAGTCCAGGTTTTTTTACAACGATTTGTTGTTTGGATGTTTCATATGTATTTACTTTATTAACTATGCTCATACTAACGTTATATTTTCCTGCCGGTGAATTTTTAGGAAGATAAATTGGAATTTTAAAAAAACCAGGAATTTCCTTATTAATTTTCTTGAAGGAGTCATTTTTAATTAAAAATAAACCTATAGATCTTTTTTTCTCAATTAACTCTTTTTTTAAATTGTCATCATCTTTACCAATTAATTTTATTTCATCAACTAAATCTTTTTTAATCTCAAAATCAATTTCTTTGCTTTCTTTATTAGTATAGTAGTGAGATAAACTTGGGTAAGAAAATTCACCTGTTTTATTCCATGTCCACATTTTAAATAATTTTTTTTTCTTTTGAAGAATAACTTTTTGTGAAGGACCTTTAATNTTAACNACTATGGAATCCTTAAAATTAGTAAATCCNTAAATTGTAAANTCTGGTTCTAATTTATTTTCTGANATACTAACAAATTTATTTGAAATATCGAATGTAAGAACATCTGAGAATGCAGTTTTATGAAATAACAATATTAGAATTATTAATCTTAACATTAGTTTGTACCTCTAATTANGATTCTTGAATTCATTGATGGTTCACTAATTAATTCTAANCCCATACAAAANCATACAATCATNACAATTATTGCTAACAAAACTCTTATTTGTTCACCNCTNAATCTAGAAGTTAGTTTNGAACCAAATTGTGCACCAATNACACCTCCAATTAAAAGAAAAATTGCTAAAATTAAATCNACAGANTGATTGTATGTAGCTTGAAGAATTGAAACATTAAGAGTAATAAATACTATNTGNAATAGTGANGTTCCAATTGCAGAAATTGTNTTCATTCTAAATAAATANATCATAGCAGGNACCATTATAAAACCACCGCCNACACCCATTAANGCNGATAAAAGTCCTACAATAATACCTATAGTTATTGGTAAAAANATTGANATATATATTTTNGATCTTTTNAACCGAAGTTTCATTGGCATATAATCTAAAAANGTTCTTCTTTTTTTCTTTCTCACCTGAACTTCATCTTTTCTTAGAATAGATAAGGTACTTTCAANAAGCATTAAAATNCCAATTGTTGCTAAAAAAATTACATACAAAATGTTAATAATAAGATCNATATTTCCAGATTCTTTTAGAAAATTAAAGATTATTACACCTACGGTGGATCCAAAAATACCTCCAATTAGAAGAAAAATTCCTATTTCATAATCTATATTTTTTTTTCTCCCATGAGCAATTGCTCCTGAAACTGATGATCCTAAAATTTGGACTGCTTCTGTTCCTACTGCTGTTGATGGAGGTATTCCCATAAAAATTAATAATGGTGTCATTAAAAAACCTCCACCCACTCCAAATAAACCTGACATAAAACCAACCAAAAAACCAAAAAAGAGTATAACCAAAATGTTAATCTGAATTTCAGCTATTGGAAGATAAAAACTCATGGTCTTGAAAAACCTATTATTTCTTTAATTGATTTGATATTTTTNGATGCAATTTCTAAAGCTCTTTGATTTCCTNNAGATAAAATTNCATCAATNTANGACTTATCTCTGAGAAGCTTTGTCATTTCAAACGAAATTTTAGAAATCTCATCTATNATAAGTTCAAANAGATCTTCCTTAAATTTTTTAAAATCATTTCCTGCATAATCTCTAAAAATTAAATTTTTATTTATATCTTTAAANGCACAAAAAATATTAACCAAATTTTTTACCTCAGGTCTTTTACTTAAATCATCTTCATTAATTGGAAATGGAAGCGAATCTGTTTTTGCTTTTAGAATCTTTTTTCTTATATCGTCNGTTTGATCNGTAAGATTTATTCTTGAGTAATCTGAGGGNTCTGATTTACTCATTTTATTTAGTCCATTTTTTAAACTCATTACCCTAGTNGCACTTCCAGTAATAATNGGTTCTGGAATNGGAAAGAANTCATTGTTATAAAATCTATTAAAACNCTGCGCAATNTCTCTACTCAACTCAAGNTGTTGTTTTTGGTCTTCACCTACAGGAACGTGAGTNGANTTNTAAAGTAAAATATCTGCTGCCATTAANACTGGATAAGAATAAAGTCCTANTGGAGCTTTTTCTTTGTTTTTTCCAGCCTTATCCTTAAATTGGGTCATTCTATTAAGCCANCCAATTGGAGTATGACAACTCAATATCCATGCTAANTCTGAGTGAGNNGGNATNGATGACTGNCAAAAAATAATACTTTTTTCAGGTTTNATTCCNGANGCAATNTANGCTGCTAAAACCTCNCGAGTATTTTCTCTTAATTTAGATCTATTTTCAGCAACTGTTATTGCATGNAGATCAACTATGCAAAAAATACANTTTTTTTTTTTTTGAAGTTCTACCCAATTTTTTATTGCGCCAAGATAATTTCCTAGGTGAAGATTTCCAGTGGGCTGTACTCCAGAGAAAACTAGCTCATTAATCAATTTTTTTTCTCCATTTTATACTTTTAATCTCCTTAATATTAGATAGGTAAATCATAAAAATGTATGCAATACTAGCAGAAAAAATTACAATAAGGAGTAAGAGATTTTTTTTCTCAGAAAAAAAGTTTTCCAATATGANTANCTTATCTATCTGCATAAANAANTCTATAAATAATCCCATTAGAANNGNACATACAAATACTTTTAAAATTACNATCAATATACTTTTATCNAAAGAAACTATTTTTTTATTCTCAAGAATATAAAANAAAATAAAAGCATTTACCCAGGCNGAAACTGATGTNGCAATCGCAAGACCAACATGCAAAAATTTTTGAATTAAAATTAAATTTAAAATTAAGTTCAAGANCATACTTACTAANGAAACATAAATTGGTGTTTTTGTATCNTCATTAGCAAAAAATGGNACAACTAAAATTTTTATTAAAATNAATGCTGGNAGTCCTANNGATAATGCAACNAAAGATTGACTTGTTAAAACAGAATCCANCGANTCAAATGCTCCTCTNTCAAANAAAAAACTNACAATTTCATTTGAGAGTAAAAAAATTCCTGTTGCTGANGGTATTGAAAAAATAAAACTAAATTTTATTGCATTAGANATACTCTTTTTAGATTCTTGTTTTTTATTCCTTTTTATTTGCTCAGATAANAGTGGAAGAAGTGCNGTNCTTATNGCAATNCCAAANACACCNAGAGGNAACTGNTTNATTCTATCTGAGTAATATAAATAAGANATTGAACCATCNGGTAANGTNGATGCAAGAATCATATCAATNAGNAAATTAATTTGGTANGCCCCATTTCCAATAATTGCAGGAAGAAGAAGAATAAGNAGTTTTTTNATATCACNNTTAATCTTGGAAAATTGAAATATTTCTTTTATNTTTATTTCTAATTTNACGTTGTTTTTTTTTAAATTTAANATTAACCAAATAATTTGAATAAGNCCTGCTATTGANATCGANAAGCTCAGAATTTTNGATACAAANATCTTTTCAGATGNGAAATTAAAAAAAATTATTAGTACTGAAATTAGTGTTAAATTTAAAATTATCGGGGTTAACGCCATTGCAGCAAATTTTCCAAGNGTATTTAANTACGATCCNGCCAAAGATGTAAGACAAATAAANAGAACGAATGGAAAAGATAATCTNGAAAAGTTTATNGTCATCAAAAATTTATCGGGATTTTTTGAAAACCCTGGTGCAATTAAATTAATGATGAGGGGCATAAAAATCTCNAATACAATTAACAGTAAAAATAAAAAAACTAGAAGACCNGAAAAAACCTTAGAAAAAAATTCGTTTGCTTTGGTTCTTCCAGACCTTGTAAAAACACCNGATACNATAGGNATAAAAGCTGANTTCATNGNNCCCTCTGCAAATAATCTTCTAAANAAATTNGGAAGTTTAAAGGCAACAAAAAATGCGTCTGANATCAAACCAGCACCTATAACTCTCGCAATAAGAAGATCCCTTAAATAACCAAGGATTCTACTGACAAAAGTCATTGAACCNACNATAGAAACTATTTTAAAAAACATTTTCAGGAACTTTAGTTAAAGAAAGTTTTATTTCGTTAATTAGATTATCAGAAAATTCTCCATCTCTAAGTTTAAATCCAAATTTATTTCTTAGATANAAGCTATCTTCTATAAAATCNCCATTGGTAGAAATTTTTGCTGTTGAAATTATAAGTTCATTTTTTATTAAAATTTTTGAGATATCATAAAGAAGTCTTGGTCTATTATTTGTTACTACAACTAAAATGGAATAAGTTGAGGATGTAGTATTATCTAAGCTAATCTCTATTTTCTGATGAATATTTTTTTGTAATAAAAGATCATTATTAATATCCAAAAACTTGCCATTTCCAAAACTTTTTAATTTTATCTTTAATTTATTAATTTTGCTTTCAATTTCTCTTTTTTCTAAATAATCATATCCGTCCAAAGATATCTTGAACGTATCTATAACGCTACTGTCATCTAAAGTAAATATCCTTGCCTCTAGAACAGAAAACTTTTCGGAAACAAAAATTGAAATTATGTTTAAAAATAATTTGGGCCTGTCATTAGTAACTATTGTAAGTTCAATTATTTTTTCTTTTTCTATTACACTAAAATTAAAGTCTTGTTTCTTTTCAATTCCCTGAAAAAACTTTTCAATCTGAAAANCTATAGTTTTTGGAGTTTGAAGCAACCAAAAATTTGGATAAGTTATTTTCGAAAAATCATTTATTGTTTTACGACTTATTTTTGAGTTCATAAGTACGCTTTTCTTTATTTTATTAATTTTTTTATCAAGTGTTTCAAACTCTGGAGGTTTTAAGATTTCTACTTCACATTTTTGATAAATTTCTTCAAGGAGCATTGCTTTCCAATCATTCCAAATTCCTTGATCTACAGCAGAAATATCTGCCACTGTGAGTAAATAAAGTGAATCTAGTTCTCTGATATTTTTAATTCTTGAAGTGATTTTTTTGATAACGGAATAGTCCTGTATATCTTTTTTAAACGCGTATTCACTTAGTAAAAAATGATTTTCTACTAACCATGACACTTTTTTTATAGTTGCTTCATCCTCATTTAATGTTTTAAGAATTTTTTTTGAGATAGAAGATCCTAAACTTTCATGCTTTCCACCTCTTCCTTTTGCAATATCATGCAAAAGAGTTGCATAAAATAATGGTTTTTTATCAAATTTTTTTTTAAAAATTTTACCTGCTAACTCGTAACCTTTCTTTTTCGGGTTTAACTTAATATCTTTCAAAATATTTATTGCGCGCAAAGTATGCTGGTCAACTGTCAATGAGTGAAACCTATCAAATTGAGTTTGTGAAACAATTTTTGAGAAGTCTGGTATTACTTTTGAAATTATTCCNAAATCGTTTAATAATAATAGTGTCTCCTTTTTGTTGGAAGAAACAAGNCTCTTCTTAAAAAATCTTAAAAATTTTTTTGTGACAAAAAAACTTTGTGGAATTAAATTTATTTTTTCAAAAAGAATTCTTTGATAAAAANTAGATATTTTTCCTCTATAAAAATTTTCTATAAAATCTTCAANAAATGAGTAGTTNTTTACATTTACATTNATTTTACTTGAAATTTTATGTGCCTTGTTAGCTATGTATTCATAGATAATTTTTATAACAATCTGCGCAAAGCTTTTAGTNNNTCTTGTATGATAAAAATATTTATTCATAAGANTTTCTACANTTGAATTNACANTTTTTNGACTTTTNCTTTGNATTCTATCGGCTATCATCTTTTGATAGTCAAATGATAGCTTNTCGTTACTTCTATTNCTTAAATANTGTAGGAAACATCTAATTGTTAAAAAGAAATTGAGAGACTTTGTCAGTTTTTTCTTCTCATTTTTTGTTAAAAATTCTTCCTCTTCAGAATTTTGAACAATANAAAAAATTTTTAGTCCCCAAAAAATAAGATTAATATCTCTTATAGATCCTGCGCTCTGTTTAATATCTGGTTCGTTTCTTATAAAATTAAAATTTATATCTAGTAATTTTCTCTCTCTCTCCAGGATTTTTTCTTTAAAAAATGTTTTACTTTTTTTTGTTACATCCTTTTTAAAAACCTTAATTACTTTTTCAAAGTGGGTTTTAGAACCACAAATTAATCTTGCATCAAGCATTGATGTTCTAACTGTATGGTCCTTCTTTGAAAATTCCGAGGCTTGTTTTATGGATCTTGTAGCGTGACCTAAATTAAATCCAAGGTCCCATAATGGGTAAAGTATAAACTGAATTGATTTTTCTAATATGTCGTTATTATCGAAATTATTGTGAATAAATAAAAGGTCAATATCAGAATATGGAGCCAACTGTTTTCTTCCATATCCCCCAACTGCACAAACGATTAAGTTTTGTGTTATTCCATTAAGTTTCTTATTTATTTTTTTGTATAATTCACTAATTAAAAAGTCGACATTTTTTGAATTCAATTTGCAGGAAACTACTCCATTTTTATTTTCAAAAAATTTTTTTTTTATTTTTAGCTGATTGGCTTTAAATGTTTTTGTTAATCTCTGAATTTCTATTTTATTAGTTTTTAGTTCAACATTCATTTTATTTTAAGTAATTTTTTTTGATTGTATAAAGAACATCTTGAGAATCTTTAGGGGTTAGACTGTCTAAATCCAAACTTTTAATTAAATTTACAATTTTCTCATATTCTATATTTTTTTTCTCAAATCCTTTAAAATCAGGCTTTTTTAGGTCTACTTCTTTTGTATTACCTTTTATTTTTTTTAGAATTTCTTTTGCTCTGATTACAATTGTATCATCAATTCCAGCAAGGTTTGCAACATGAATTCCGAAGGATCCCTCTGAAATTCCGTCTATAACTTTGTACAAAAAAATGATCTCATCATTCCACTTTTTAAATTGCATAGTTTTAAGCATAATTTGGTTATACTTTTCCTTTAGTTTACATAAATCTTTGTAGTGCGTTGCAAAAAGTGTAATACAACCTTTTTTTTCGATAAGAAACTCTAAGACAGCTCTCGCAATTGCTAAACCATCCTCAGTTGATGTGCCCCTTCCAAGCTCATCTAAAATGACTAATGATGAATCTGTAGCTTCATTAATAATTTTTGAGGTTTCCACCATCTCAGTCATAAAAGTCGACATTCCTTGAGCTAAGTTATCTGATGCCCCTATTCTTGTAAAAATCTTATCAAATATACTTAGTTTTGCTGAATCCGCTGGAACATAACAACCAATTTGATTCAATAGTATAATTATTGCCGTTTGGCGAAGAAAGGTACTTTTTCCAGCCATATTTGGTCCAGTCATAAGCCAANTTGTCTCTTTTTTTTCAAAATTACAGTCATTTGGAGTAAATTCTTCTCCTNTTTTCTTAAGACTTTCTTCTACAACTGGNTGTCTTCCATTNTTAATAATGATTTTNTTATCTTTAACAATTTCTGGTCTTACATAGTTTCTGTCATAAGAAAGCTCTGAAAAGCTTGTAATTACGTCAATAAAAGCTATTTTTTCTAAGGCTGAGCCTAAATTAAAAATCTCTTTATTTACTTCATTACAAATTTTTTTATAAATACCCTTTTCAACCTCAATTGACTCAAATTCTGCATTTTCAATTTCATTTGAAATTTTTCTCAATTCATCAGTATAAAACCTACTATTGTTTAGAGTGTTTTGTAATAATTTGAAATCTACTTTCGTTGATTGAACTATTTTGTCAGTATGTCTATTTGTGGTTTCAATAAAATAACCGTGAAAATTATTAAATTTTATTTTTAGATTATTTACACCTGTAGTTAAGATATAATTAGCCTGCAAGTCTAAAATCATTTTTTTGTGTGTTTGCTTAATATTTCTTAAATCATCTAGCCTTTGCGATATTTTGTCCTTTATTACACCGCCATCATTAAGACTTATAGGCGGAGGTGTTATAATATGAGAATCAATCAAATTTAAAATACTCTCTAATAGTGTATATACATTCTTTTTGGGTAAAAGATGGTTTAAACTTTTATTGGATAATTTTTTAATTTCCTTAAAAATTTCTAATGCTTTTTCAATAAAAGAAGAAAGCACAACTAAATCTCTTGGATTGTTTGTATATGCACTTATACGCGCTAACGCCCTCTCAGCGTCTGGTATACCAGTTAGAAAACTTCTTATTCTTTTAAGTGAATCTAATTCGGAAAAAAAACTTTCTATACATTCATGTCTAAATTGAATTGTTTCTAAATCAATTCTTGGGTGTTTGAAGAAATCCTTTAATAATCTTCCTCCTGATGAAGTTTTTGTTTCATCTATTGTCTCTAACAAACTTCCTTTTTTTTCTCCATCATTTTTTATAAATATCTCTAAACTTTTTTCTGAAAAAAAATCTATTTGCAAATAACTTGTAGGTTGAATCTTCTGTAAAGCTTTTAGGTTTGGAATATTTTTTTTTTGGGTTAATTCTAAATAGTTTAAGAGAGAACCAATGGTTGATTTCTCGTTGTTAGAGAGGTTTTTATGCGATTCAAGCACAGATTGGCTATAATAATTTTTTATTTTATCTTCACCATCCTGTGCGCAAAAGAATGAGTTAGGAACCTCTGTTATTATATTTTCATAATTTTTAAGAATTTCATTAAAGTTTTCTTTAATTCTACTTTCATTTGAGACAATAATTTCACAAGGTTCAATTTTATTGATACTTTCTTTCAAGTCTTCAATAAAATTTATCCCTACTATTTGCTGAAATTTTATAGATCCTGTAGTCATATCAACCCATGATAAAGAAAATTCTCCTTTATAGCTAAAAATGCTCAAAAGATGGTTGTATGACTTTGATTCAAGCAAAGATTCATCTAAAATTGTTCCAGGTGTTATTATTTTAACAACATCTCTTTTTATTATTTTTGCTGGTTTCTTTGACTCTTTACTTAGATCATCAAATTGTTCAGCAACAGCCACCTTAAAACCAGCCTTTATTAATCTTGCTAGATAAGATTCGGAGGAATGAACCGGTACTCCGCACATTGGTATTTCTTTTTCATCAATTTTACCCCTTTTTGTTAGAGCAATTCCAAGAGCAGTCGCAGCAATTTTAGCATCATCGAAAAAGAGTTCATAAAAATCTCCCATTCTGTAAAATAATAGGTATTCTTTATGTCTGTTTTTAACCTCTAAATATTGTGACATCATCGGTGTAATTCTTGACTTAGGATCTTTTTGTTTGTCTAGATGAGAAAAACCTTTTATATCAGGTTGTTTTAATTTCATACTTAATTTAAATTGGTTTAGAGAATATTAAATCATTTTCATGTTCATTCATAAAGACATTATTATCGTATTCCTGTTTGTTTTTTTTATTCTAATAATTTTATTAATAATTTTAATGAAGGATTTAAAAATTATTAGTAAATCACTTCAAAATTTTAAGGGTAAATCGATTAGTCCTAGTAAGGTTTTCTTTTTCAGTCTTTTTCAGCCTATAATTTTCAATTTAAATCTGATTATTAAAAAACTTAACGATAAGTCTAAATATTCACGCTTGAGAATCTTTTTCTACGACTATTTTTTTAAATTTTTTCCGGATCCACTTTTAATCATCGATCAAAATAACATTATAATTGAAATGAACGAACAGGCTGTTGATTTTTTTGGAGAGAACTCAAAAAACAGAAATATTTTTTCAACTTTAAGGATTCCAGAGCTTAGTTCATTAATTGATGAGTCTGTAAAGCAAAAAAAGCCGGTTGAAAAGGAATTGAATTTGATTTACCCGAAAGAAAAGGTTTTTAATATTTGGGTCTCTGGGCGAAGAGACTTAGGAGCAAATAAATTAAGTTTTATCCGACTATTTGATACAACCTCTCAACACAATATTCAGGATATTCAAAGAGATTTTATAGCAAATGCTAGTCATGAACTAAAAACACCAATTGCTTCTATTATTGGTTACTGTGAAGCTTTATTAGATGAATCTTCAAATAAAAGTTCTAAGAAAGAAGATTTTTTGAAAACTATGTCTAATGAAGCCAATCGAATGTCATCTTTGGTAAAAGATCTTTTATCACTTACAAGAATTGAAAGGATTGAACACTCTCCCCCCGAGGAAGAAGTTAATTTAATTGAAATTGTTAAAAATGTAAGAAAAACGTGTAAGGAAAGAAAATTTTTAAGTAATACTAAATACAAGTTTTCAATACCTAAAGGCAAAATCAAAATTATTGGTGATAAAATCGAATTACAACAAGTCTTTTTTAATATTATAGAAAACGCTATAACCCATAGTCGGTCAAAGAAACCTATAGAGGTTAAATTAATGTCAAAACTTAAAAAAGTAATTTTTGTTGTAGAAGATTTTGGTATAGGGATTTCAAATCAAAATATTCCCATGCTAACAAAAAGATTTTATAGAATTGACTCTTCAAGACCAAGAGACACAGGCCACACTGGACTTGGGCTTTCAATTGTTAAACACATTTTAAATAGGCACAGTGCTGAATTAAATATTCAGTCTGAAATTAACAAAGGCTCTTCATTTTCAATAACTTTTAATAAACTTTAAGTTATTAACTAATTTTATCTTAATTTCGTCATAAAACTGTATTAGAACAGCCATTAAACTGTAACAAATAAATAATAATTTTTCTTTATTAATCTTTATAGAGGAAAATATTTATGAAAAAATTAAGTTGTTTAATAGCATTGGCTTCCGTTGGAGCAACAGTATCTTATGCCAATGCTCAAGATTATAGTGCACAAATTGATGCTCTTCAAAATGAGTTACTTAAAATAAAGCAAGAAATGTCAAAAGGTGGTGATAACAAAGCCTATTTTAAAAAGGGAAAGTGACTAAGTGTCATAAGTGCAGATGGTAAGTATTCCTTCCAAATAAAAGGTAGAGCCATGTATGATATCTCTCACATTGGTGGTTTTGATGACAGCTCTGTTTCACAAGATACAGACAATAAAATTGACAGTTTTGGTGCAGAATTTAGAAGACTGAGGTTTTCACTTAAAGTTGGGTTGGGCGATGGATGGAGTCTAGCTTTTCAACCTGACTTTGCAGAGACAATTGCAGATGACACTGGTGAGGGTGGCAAAGGTGTTGATGTTAAAGATGCTTTTATCAAGAAAAAAATCAAAGGTTTTGGGTCTCTAATGTTTGGTAACGCTAAATCAGCTGGAGGATATTGGGAAAATACAAGTTCAAATAGTATTTTAATGATGGAACGTCCAATGTATAACGAATTTGCTAATCTAGCGCATAGACCTGGCATTCATTATGATAATGGAGGAGCGTTTTTCCCAAAGGGAGTTCATGTAAGAGCTTTACTAATTGGTTATGGTAATGAAGGTTCCTGGAGATTTGAGCAAGAAGACGGGGATGGAGGTGAGGTTTCTTGGAACCACTCAATTGCTACGCACTATACAGGAAAAGGCTTATTTGATCAAATTATTGGAGGGAAAGATACCTGGCTATTGGGTGCTTCTTGGCAACTTGAAAGGCCAATAAATGATAATGCTAGAGGTGTATCGTTTAGACAAAACGGTGTTCATACCTTGGGTGAAAAAATTGTTGATTCAACTATTTCGAATATTTCTAGTTACCATTATGGTGGGCCCCAGTTTCAGTATTCTAATGGCCCATTTTATTTCGCAACTGAGTACTACTGGATCACTGGTGAAAGAAGGGATGGTTATGAAACTTACGACGATTACAGTGCAGAAGGTGGCTCTATCTATAGTCAGTATTTTTTCAATGGTAATGCTACCGTCAAAATTAACTCAAAAAAAGGAAAGATTGGTGGCGTGAAGTGCAAATCTACTTATGGATGTACAGCTGTGAAATTTATGCTTGAGTCCATTGATGCTAGAGATAGTGAGCTTAATGGAGCAAATGGAACACACGGTAAGGCAATCCATGTGGGAGTTAATCATTATTTCAATAGTAATGTGAGGTTAATGATTGATGCAACTAGAGGGGTCTATTTAGGTGGTCACGATGATTTCTATGGCGGTCGTTCCGATGCTGTTCAGGCAACCAGTAGACATACAATGACCTCTATTCAGGCCAGAATGCATATAAAGTTCTAACTTTTTGAATTTACTCTATGCCAAGAACATTTCATATCCGTTCATTTAATATGTATATGCACCTATTTATGCTGATTTCCAAACCCTCCTGTTTTTTAGCTATAAATTCAAGGGTTCTGATAGATTAGTGCATATACACTTTTATCCCTTTAGGGCTTTTTCAAAATATTTGTGAATTATTTTACTTTGGTTTTCTAAAAGCCATTCGATTGATGGCTCATCATGCATTGCCTTTTTTATAGCATTGGTTGTTGCCTTTCTGTGAATATCAAAAAGTATCTGGTGGTCTAGATTTTTGTCATCACTAACACTTGGGTTTAACCAAACAGAAACTATAACACCAACCTCATTAACTATTTCTTTAGGTATATAACCTTCTCTAACAGAGTCTAAAACACCATTTGCTATAGCTCCTTGAACGGTTCCCATCAAAATATTTGTATATCTATCATCTTTGACAGTAACTTTGCTTACCATTAAAGTTGGAGGTCTAACCATTATGTCTGTATTCATTATTGCTAGTACCTTTGTGTGACCTTTTATTTGATTTCCTAACAAATTAGCAAATGCAGTACCAAACGGACCATCCAGCTTTCCCACTGCCACTTCTGGTTCAGCAGCTGTACCTGGAGGCCCCCCAGCTACTAAAGATTCTCCTATTTTCATTACAAAGTTATTGTTTTTCATTAATTTCTCCTAATAATTAATTATATTTTACTGTGCAGAATTTTACTTGCTAACTTATTATATTTCCTAATTATTTCAAGTTTAACGCTTATTTTATCCTCATGTATCCATTTAAAGAGAGAAAATCTCCAAAAACAATTAAAAAATACATTGTCATATAACTGTAACAATTTTGTAATATTTTCTTATCTTAAAATGAATATTTTGAATCCTTAACCATTAACTAAGAGAGGATAATAATGAAAAAAGTAATTATGACTATTGCAGCACTCGCTTTTGTAATAAATACAGAATCTATTGCTCGTGATCAAATAAAAATTGTTGGTTCTTCAACAGTTTACCCATTTGCAACTGTTGTTGCAGAAAGGTTTGGGAAAACTAGTGGTTTTAAGACTCCAGTTATAGAATCTACTGGTTCTGGGGGTGGTCTTAAACTTTTCTGTAACGGTTTGGGAACACAACATCCTGACATTACAAACGCTTCAAGAAGAATAAAAATGAAGGAAGTAAAAAACTGCGATAAAAATGGAGTAAGTGACATCACTGAAATCAAGGTTGGATTTGATGGCATTGCAATTGCTAATTCTAAATCAGGTCCAACCTTTGATTTGACATTAAAAGATGTTTATCTTGCCTTAGCCAAGGATGTACCTTCGGATAAAGAAGGTAAAGAAGTCAAGCCAAACCCTTATAAAATGTGGAATGAGGTAAATCCTAAACTTCCAGCAAAGCCAATTGTTGTAATTGGTCCTCCCCCAACTTCTGGAACTAGAGATGCTTTTAATGAATTAGCTATTGAAAAAGGATGTAAACAATTTTCTGGGAGAAAAGCTCTAAAGAAAGAAGATAAGAAGCTTTACAAGTCTCAATGTAGAGCTATTAGAGAAGATGGACCATACGTTGAAGCAGGAGAAAATGATAATCTTATTATAGAAAAACTAGTAGCTGATCCTGGTGCATTAGGCGTATTTGGGTACTCTTTTCTTGATCAAAATAAAGACAAGGTTAAAGCAGCTAATGTGGATGGTGTTTCACCTGAATTTGAAGCAATTTCATCAGGAAAGTATCCAGTTTCTAGGTCATTGTTTTTCTACGTGAAAAATGCTCATGCAGCGGTTATTCCAGGAATTAAACAATATGTTAGAGAATTTACGTCATCAAAAGCAATTGGGTCTGATGGATACCTCATCTCAAAAGGTTTAATTCCTCTTCCACAAAGTGAAAGAGAGAAATTTGAGAAAGATGGGAAAATTCTTGCAAAATTTGATGAAAAAATTCTAAAAAAGTAGGAATATAGTATCTACATGGGGTTTTGGTCTTTCTTTTTTATTATAGTTTTTTTTAGTTTAGCAACTCAATGGTATGGAACCAATAAAGCTCTTAAAATTAACTCCAATATTAAAGAAGGGCCAAAATTACCTTCATTACCAAGATATTATGGAACAAATGCTTTTTTATGGATAATAATTCCTGTTTTAATTTCTTTAATTGTTTGGAGCGCAATAAAATCCAGCGTAGTTGATTATCTTTTACTCCAAAATTTACCAGAATCTCTTATTACGGAATTTGGTGGCAATCCTAACATGCTCATAGATATTATTAAGGCCACAAATCCATTAAAAGTTTTTCCAGGAACTAATCCTATTATAATTGAAAATGCAATTTATTATGGTGAAGTAGATTATCTAACTAGTTCAATTGCATACTCAATAATTCTTTTTATTGGCTTGATAGCAAGTATATTTTCGTTGAATAAAGTTTCTTTTTCTTTTAAAGCTCGGCAAGCAGTAGAGAAAACAAATATTAACCTCTTAATTTTGTGTTCTACAATTGCAATAATAGCAACAATTGGGATTATTCTTTCATTGATTTTTGAGGCAATTAGGTTCTTTGAAAAGGTTAATATTTTTGATTTTTTATTTGGGCTAGAATGGAGTCCTCAAACAGCCATTAGAGAAGGACAAGTAGCAAGTAAAGGGGCTTTTGGGGCTATCCCAATTTTTTCAGGAACTCTTTTAGTTACTTTTGTTGCAATGTTTGTTGCTATACCAATTGGTTTGTTGTCTGCTATATATCTATCTGAATATGCAAAACCAAATATACGGTCAACTTTTAAACCAATTCTCGAAATTTTAGCCGGTGTACCTACAGTGGTATATGGGTTTTTTGCAGCAATAACAGTAGGACCCTTTTTAAAGAGTATTATGGGTGATCTTGGATTTGATATTGCTGCAGAAAGTGCTATTGCAGCTGGAGGGGTTATGGGTATAATGATAATTCCTTTTATATCATCGCTTTCAGATGATGTCATAAGAGCTGTACCACAGTCTCTTAGAGATGGATCTTATGCGATGGGGGCTACAAAATCAGAAACTGTAAAAAAAATTATTCTTCCTGCAGCATTACCAGGAATAATGGGTGCAGTACTATTGGCAATTTCTCGAGCAATCGGTGAAACAATGATTGTTGTAATGGCAGCAGGTATTGCTGCAAATCTAACACTAAACCCCTTTGAATCTGTTACAACTGTTACTGTCCAGATAGTAACTCTTTTAGTGGGTGATCAGGAATTTGATAGTGCAAAAACTTTGGCAGCATTTGCACTTGGAATTACGCTTTTTTTTGCGACCCTATTACTTAATATTATTGCATTACGAATTGTTCAGAAATATAGAGAAAAATATGAATAATAATCTCGATAAAGTAAAATTATCACTTTTAAAAAGGCACAGAAGTGAGGGCTTATTTAAGTTTTATGGTTTTGCTGGAATTATTTGTGCTGTCTTATTTTTAATTATAATTTTATATTCTGTTATTTCCCAGGGTCAAAAAGCATTTTTTACATCATACATAAAATTGGATGTCTATTTTGATTCTAAAATCATAGATCCGGATAATAAAAAAAAAGAGGAGGATATAAAATTTGCAAACTTTAGAAAGATAATAACAACATCTCTAGAAAGAAAGTTTCCACAAGTTTCAGATAAAGAGGATATTAAAGAGTTAGCAAGTTTTATCTCTAGTTCAGAAGAAGAAAATTTAATGAATTTTGTTATTTCTAATAAAGAGTTTATAGGAAAAAATAAAGTTATGTGGCTTCTCGCTTCATCAAATATAGATGTAATTGTAAAAAACCCAGAGATGGAGGAGTTAGATGAAGCAAATAGNTTAATATCTGACAAGCAACTCAGCTGGTTAAATGAAATAAAAGCTAATAATGAGCTTAAAAAAGGATTAAATAAAAATTTTTTCACTAAGGCAGACTCTACTGAACCAGAACAGGCAGGAATTTGGGGCTCTCTAGTAGGATCGTTTCTGACAATAATTATTACATTAATTTTATCTTTTCCAATTGCCGTTTCTGCTGGAGTTTTTCTCGAAGAACTCGCTCCCAAAAATAGATTTACAGAATTTTTAGAAGTAAATATTAACAACCTTGCAGCAGTTCCATCAATTATTTTTGGACTGCTTGGATTAGCCATTTTCTTGAATATAATGCATTTGCCTAGGTCAGCTCCTATTGTAGGTGGTATGGTTTTAGCCTTAATGACTTTGCCAACAATAATAATAGCAACTCGCTCCTCATTAAAAAGTGTTCCTCCTNCTATAAGAGAGGCAGCTATTGGGCTTGGAGCAACTCGATTTCAAAGTGTAGTTGATCACGTTTTACCTCTAGCTATTCCTGGAATAATGACGGGAACAATAATTGGAATGTCAAGAGCGCTTGGAGAGTCTGCACCTCTGTTGATGATTGGAATGGTAGCTTTTATTGTAGATGTTCCAGGNTCATTTCTCGATTCCTCGACAGCTCTACCTGTTCAAATATATCTATGGAAAAGTACTGCAGCTAGAGGTTTTGTGGAGTTAACTGCTGCAGGAGTTATTGTATTGTTGGCNTTTTTAGTACTTATGAATGGATTAGCTGTTTTTATAAGACAAAAATTTGAAAAAAAATGGTAGAGTATTTTTAATGAGTGAAAAAACAAAGATTTCAACAAAGAAAGTAAATGTTTTTTACGGCGATAAAAAAGCTTTAGACAATATAAGTTTAGAAATTCCAGAAAAAAAAGTTACGTCTCTCATTGGTCCTAGTGGTTGCGGAAAATCAACTTTCATAAGATGCTTAAACAGAATGAATGACACTATAGATATTTGTAGAATAGAAGGAAAGATAATAATTGATAATGAAGATATTTATTCAAAAGAAATTGACCCCGTACTTTTGAGAGCAAAAGTTGGTATGGTCTTTCAAAAACCTAATCCTTTCCCCAAATCAATTTTTGAAAATGTAGCATATGGTCCGAAGATACATGGGCTCGCTAAAAGTGATGATGAGCTTGATGAGTTAGTAACCAAGAGCCTAAAAAAGGCAGGTTTGTTTGAAGAAATTAAAGATCGAATTCATGAACCAGGTACTTCGTTATCTGGAGGTCAACAACAAAGGCTCTGCATTGCAAGAACAATAGCAATAAGCCCACAAATTATTTTAATGGATGAGCCCTGTTCCGCATTAGATCCTATAGCAACAGCTGTAATCGAAGAGTTGATCGATGAACTGGCAAAAAATTTTACAATAGTTATTGTAACACATTCTATGCAACAAGCAGCTCGAGTTTCTCAACAAACTGCTTTNTTTCANATGGGNANTTTNNTNGANGTAGGGNNNACAGATCAAATNTTTTCAACACCAAGNCAAAAAAAAACNCANGATTATATNACAGGNAAAATAGGNTAAAANATGAAAGAACATATNGTAACAACNTATGATGAAGATTTAAATTCNNTAAAAANCAACTTAACAAAAATGGGTTTGAATGTTGAAAAACAAATATTCGAAGCAGTTAATTTGATAAAAATAATCAATATTTCCAAAGCTAAAGAAGTTGTAGAAAATGATAAAAGTATTGATGTTTTAGAAAAAAAGATAAGAGGATTTGCAACTATAACATTATCAAAAAGACAACCTCTTGCAGATGATCTTAGACAAATTATTATTTCTCTGAAAATATCAAGTATTCTTGAGCGCATAGGAGACCATGCTTCCAATGTAGCTGGAAGGATATTATCAGTAAAAAAAGCTCCTGATAACTACAATACTGATTCAATTCACCAACTGGGCCTTTTAGTTTTGAAAAATTTTTCCACAGCTCTTAGTGCTTATGATCAAGAGTCAAAAGAAATTGCACAATCTGTTCCCACTGAGGATATTACAATAAACTCGGTATATGAGACCTGTTTTAGAGAACACTTACATTTAATGATGGAAGATAGAGATATAATTGGTTTTTGTACACAAATGTTATTCATTGCAAAAGAATTAGAAAGAATTGGAGACCTGGCAAAAGTAATATCTAAGGAAGTTATTTATAATCTTCAGGGAACGCTAAAATAAAATGGTAAATAAAAAAACTATCCTTGTTGTCGAAGATGATAAGTCACTTTTACCACTAATCACATATAATATAGAGAAAAGTGGGTACCGAGTTAAGTCAGCAACAAATGGTGAAGATGCGTTATTATTATTAAAAGAAGAGATTCCATCCTTGGCAATATTTGATTGGATGATTCCTGCACCAAGTGGTTTAGAACTCTGCAAGATTGTTAGAAGGAAAACTGAAACAAGTGATTTACCAATTATATTGTTAACTGCTAAAGAAGAGGAGGATGATAGGGTAAAGGGGTTAGATTGCGGTGCCGATGATTATATAACAAAACCATTTAGCAATGCTGAATTAATTGCAAGAATTAATGCACTTTTAAGAAGATCAACATCTTCAGGTAAAAAGTTATTAGAATTTGAAGACATTAGTATGAATTTAAAAGAGCATAAAGTGTTCAGAAACGGAAAGAAAATCCATCTTGGTCCAACTGAATATAAATTACTTAAACACTTTTTAGAAAATCCAGGTAGAGTTTATAGTAGAGAACAGTTACTTGATAATGTTTGGGGTCACGGAATTTATGTTGAGCCAAGGACAGTTGACACTCACGTAAGGAGATTAAGGAAAGCAATAAATTTAGATGGTGCCAAGAATTTTATTCGAACGGTAAGAGCAGCCGGATACTCAATTGACTTGGAATAATACCTAATTTTATCTTGTTCAAAAATATCAAACTTTTATATTAACTTATGGCTTACAAAGATGGAGTATCAATAATCGTTACTGTTTTTAATAAACAAGATTATATAGAAAAAACTCTTAAATCAATTTTCAAACAAATGAATAGTCTTACCCAACTAATAGTGGTTAATGATGGATCAACAGATAATTCTCTAAATTTAATAAAAAAAAATTTACAAAATTTAAAGTACGAAAATAAATTAATAACACAGAAAAACCTTGGTCCAAGCATCTCCATAAATAATGCACTAAGATTTGTAAAATATTCAAATATTAAATTGGTTGATGGAGACGATATAATCGCACCTGATGCATTGTCCTATATGAAAAAAGAAATGAATAGACTTGACCTTGATTTGCTTTACGGTTATTGGGAATGGTCTGATCAACTTGATAGATTCAAATTTAAAAAAAAATTGTATTTAGCTAACCTTATTAAAAACCCTTTAAAGAAATTCCTAATTAGTGGTTGGGGAGGATCTAGTAATTTAATGGTAAAAACCAAAGCACTAATTGCTGTCGGAGGGTGTGATGAAAATGTTTTTGTGCAGGATTTTTCTATACCAATGCGAATAGCAGGCTTTCATCTTAAAAATAAAAATAAAAAGGCTTTTAAAATTGGTCAAAGTAATAAAACTATCTGTGTTGGTCCAGCAACGCAAGAAAGTAGAATAATGAACAATAA
>PALU01000004.1 GCA_002706585.1 Rickettsiales bacterium | reverse complement strand
AAATCAAATTAAAGACTGGAATGAAGCGAGTGATTTATCGGATTCTGATTCCCCAACTCCCTATTCATTTAAGAAATAATGATTAAAAGCAAAATTGGTTTTATGCAAGGGCGTTTATCACCCATGGTAAATAATAAAATACAGTCATTTCCATGGGATTATTGGAAGCAGGAATTTCAGATTGCTTATGACAATGGTTTTGGCATCATGGAGTGGACATTAGATCAAGATAGATTGTATGATAATCCCATTATGTCTGATGAAGGTAGAATGTCAATTAGAAATCTGTCTCAAGAATATGGAGTTTCAATTCCGTCCTTAACCGGTGACTGTTTTATGCAAGCGCCTTTTTATAAAATTGATGGAAAAGATAGAGATCTACTATTAAATGATCTAAATAGTATATTAACAGCGTGTGGTCTAATTGGGATTAAGCTCATCGTATTTCCACTAGTTGATAATGGGAGCTTAGAATCTAGAGACCAACAAAGAGAATTACAAGATGGCTTGGAAACGGTTGAGCCATTATTAAAACTTTATGGAATGAAAATTGTTTTTGAATCTGATTTTTCTGCAAAACGGCTAATAGATTTTATATCTTATTTTTCTCCAGAATATTATGGGATTAACTATGATATCGGTAATAGTGCTGCGCTTGGCTTTGACCCTAATGAGGAAATTAGTATTTACGGTAATCGAATTCTTAATGTTCATATTAAAGACAGACAATTACATGGGACTACAGTACCTCTTGGTTCGGGGAATGCTGACATCCAAAGAGTATTAAAAACTCTGAACACAATCAACTACAATGGTAATTATATTCTTCAAACTGCAAGAGCAAAAGATGAAAATCATTTAGGTGTTCTTATTAAATATCGAGACCAAGTAATTAAGTGTATTGAGTAATCATCAAACGCAAATGAATTTAGAATTAAATAATCAAACAGTATTAATTACAGGTTCTTCAAGTGGCATAGGTCAAGGCATTGCTGATGGATTTTTAAAAGAAGGTGCATCAGTGATTCTTACGGGCACTAATAAAGCAAAACTTGTAGATACTTATCAAGGTTTATCAAAGAAATACAATAAGGGGAAAATATTAACTCATTTAGGAGATCTCAATAAGCCTGAAATATTAGAATTGTTATACAAATTTATTATCAATGAATCAGATGGTATAGATCATATTGTATGCAATATTGGAAGCGGGAAATCTGTTGCGCCACTGGAAGAGGATGTACCTGAATTTATGCGTATGTTGGATATTAATCTTTTAAACGCCGTTGGAATTGTGAACAAATTATCTTCCATATTGAAAAGTAGCACTACCAAAGAAAAGTGTTCTCCTAGTATATCTTTTGTTGGTTCAATTTGTGGTGTTGAAACGCTTGGTTGCCCAGTGCCTTATGCATCAGCAAAATCCGCATTGGTTAGTTACGCAAAAAACATCTCCTTTCCACTTGGCAAGCTAGGAATTCGGGTTAATGTTGTTTCACCTGGTAATATTATGTTCCCTGGTTCCACTTGGGAAGATAAAATAAATAAGGACCCAAAGAAGGTTCAAGAAATACTTAAAAAAGAAGTGCCATTGCAATGTTTTGGAGATATTGAGGACGTGGCAAATGCAATTATTTTTTTGTCATCGAAGCGCGCAAAGTTTGTTACTGGTGCAAATTGGATAATTGATGGAGGGCAAACACGATCTTAAAAAATAAAAAGTTAGTAAAACAATCCTTTGATTTAACAGGTAAAGTTGCTGTTATAACTGGCGGTTCAGGATTGCTTGGAGAAAAGCATGCTGAAGGGATTGCTGAATTTGGTGGGATACCAATATTATTGGATATTGATGAGAAGGTTGGTCGCAAAAAGGCAAAAATGATATCTGAGGAATATCAAGTTCATTGCCTATTTGAAAATTGTGATATAACAGATGAATCCCAAATATTAAAGGTTAGAGATAAAATTTTAAGGAAACTTGGACGAGTTGATATTTTAATTAATAATGCTGCAATAGATTCCAAAATAGAAGCGGACAATGAGATTAATCTATCAAGATTAGAAAATTTTTCCTTAAATCAATGGAACCTAGAACTCTCTGTTGGTCTTACAGGTTCTATGTTATGTAGTAAGATTTTTGGTTATGAAATGGCAAAGAAGGAAAATGGAGTCATTCTAAATATTTCCTCCGATATTGGAATTATTGCTCCTGATCAAAGGATTTATAAAAAAGAAGGCGTGCCTGAAGCTAACCAACCTACCAAGCCTATCACTTATTCTGTAATCAAACATGGATTGATAGGTTTAACAAAGTATCTATCAACATATTGGAATGATAAAGGAGTGCGCGCAAATTCAATTTCGCCAGGAGGTATTTATACTGGTCAGAATGAGAAATTTGTTCAAAAGCTTACAGATTTAATCCCTCTTGGTCGTATGGCGCATGAAGAGGAATACAAAGCCGCAGTGATATTTCTTGTGTCTGATGCGTCATCATACATGACAGGAGCAAATTTAGTCGTTGATGGTGGCAGAACTTCTTGGTAATCTCATATAATAGCGATTTTACAATTGGTAAAATGAAAGGAGATAAAGTGAATGATTGATAAAATGACAGATTTAAAAAAGAATGAGATATTAAATAAATACATTAATCCAATCTTCTCGGATAATCGTAATTGGAGGGAAGATATTCCTGAGTACGATAAATACTTTGATTCCGTTGAGCAAGAACTTAAAGGACTGCCCAAAGAAAATGGAGTTGTTGTAGACTCTGAAATTGTGATTGAAACTGGTTGTGCAGTCTGTGACGATAATAACCACAAACAAGTTTTATGTAAATATGGTTTTTTATATGTTGAATGCAATAGTTGTGGGCATATTTATGTTTTTAATAGGTTGCGGGATGAAAAAATTCTTGCTGATTACAGCGGAGGTAATGATCTAGAAAAAATCACACATAAAATCGAAAAAACTGACAAACTTCAAGAGTATACCAATAATCTATACAATAAGTATTTATCACTATTCTCAGATCTTGGGATTAGAAAGGGTCGTTTGCTGGATGTTGGGTGTGGTGCAGGAAACTTTGTAGACTACTGTGTAAAAAATACTACCTATGATGTATACGCAAATGAAATTAATGAAGATATGCATGAAGGTTTACGACATATAGTTGGGAACAATTTGATTGCTGGACCTATTGAAGATCAGGAATTCCAAAATAAGCAATTTGATATCATTACCTTATGGGGTGTCTTAGAACATTTAATTAACCCAATGGCTGTTCTAGCTCAAGTAAAAAATATTATTAAAGAAAGTGGCTATATAATGGCACTAATTCCTAATATAAATAGTCGAGCATATAAGCTTCTTGGAGCAAAAACACCTACCCTCAATCCCAAAGTCCATATCCAAATGTTTACTGAAGATAGTTTTAAACTTATGTGCGATAAGGCAGGTTTAAAAATTGTAGAGTTATTTGGTGAATTGCCAGTTATTGATTTGATGTATGATTTTTGTCGATACGATGACCAACTTATTAGTGAAATAATGGGTAATAATGAATCATATTATCACGCTTACCTAATAGCAAAATAAATATATTCATTGATATTCTTTTCAGGANAGTGAATTTAAATGAATGCCCCTAGNCTTATTCTATTGATGATATAAATTTAGTGGAATNTATTTTNAACAAACCTCATNTAGATTCAAAAAAAGTCGATGAGTACTATAATCAATATTGAGCANCGATATCTCCTGGATCTATTAANCTTGTAGCAGCTCATGCTTTGGGAATCTCAATGAAAGAAAATATTCAATCTATTTTATCAACTACAAATCAAAANNATAGATGATTGAGGTATGAGGAAGTTTGTTAATGTTGAACTTTATATATAAATAAACTCAAAAAATAAAGTAATGATTCAATTTACTAATTCTATTTATGACCTTATTCGTGGAAAGCTGTTCAAAGTTTTATTTTATTTAATAATTGGTGGGCTTTTTGAGGGCTTTGCGCTTTTATTATTGGTGCCAATATTGAACTTTACTATGAAAAATGACGTTCCATCATCTGGTATTATTTTAGTTATAGATAATTTTTTATCTGGATTGGATATAAACTTTTCTTTAGGAGTGGGGCTCCTATTATTTTTCTTTGTTTTTGTATTACAAACTATATTTTATTTATTACGAGAATACAGTATCGCTGATACGATTGCGTTTGCAAGGATGAAAATAAGAAGAAATCTTTATGGAGCTTTATTAAAGTCAGAATGGGTCTACATAGTGAAAAAGAAGAGAGGAGAATTAGTAAGCGCAGTGGTCAATGATTCTGAAAAGGCAGGTAATGCTATCTATAGCTATTTAATTTTAATTTCCTCTTTTACTATTTCATTAGTCTACACTGTAACAGCAATAATAATTGCACCAACATTCACAATTGCAATGATTTCAGTTGCACTAGTCTTATTCCTATTATTAAAAAAGACTTTAAAAAGAGGGAGTGATTTTGGACAAATATCTTCAGAAGGGAACTCACAGTTGCAAATAGTTTTAAACGAACATTTTGACGCAATGAAACTAATAAAGGGTACCGCACTTTTTGATTTATCTGAAAATTCAGTAAAAAATGCTGCAAAAAGATTGGCTGATATTGAACGGAAAATTCTAAAGCATAATGCCAAACTTAAATCCTATTCTGAACCATTGATAATAGCGTTGTTAACTCTTTCAATTTATTTTGCCATTACATTTCTTCAGATTAATATTGCTGAACTTTTTGTTGTTCTTCTAATCTTTTTACGTCTTTTTCCAAAAATAATAAATCTAAACCAAATGTATTTTCAATTGATGGTTTTTATACCATCATACGATAAGGTCTTGTATTTTACAATGGAGGCTTTAAAACATGTTGAGAAAACCTTTAGTTATTCAAAGTTTATCAAAGTAAATAAAGGTATAGATATAAAAGATATTTCATTTGAATATAATCCTAATGCTCCAGTAATTAATGAATTTAGTCTTGACATAAAAAAGGGTGAAACAATTGCAATTACTGGAGAATCAGGTTCTGGGAAAAGCACGCTTACTGACCTTATATTAGGATTAATTAAGCCAACATCAGGATTAATCTGTATTGATGATCAGCCAATAAATGAAATCAACTTGATTGATTATAGAAATAAAATTGGCTATGTTTCTCAGGAGACAATTTTAATACATGATTCAGTGAAGAACAATATATTATGGGGTAAGACTGGTTCTGTAAATGATAAACAATTTAAAGAAATATGTAAATTATCTCACGTAGACGAATTCGTAAAAAAAATGCCAGAAAACTACAATACTATTATCGGCGATAAAGGAACGATGTTATCAGGTGGTCAGCGTCAAAGGTTAGCAATAGCCAGGGCTTTAGCTAGGAAACCAGAGATTCTCATTCTTGATGAAGCAACAAGTTCTTTGGACTCTGAATCTGAAAGATTAATCCAAAAATCAATTGATAGTCTTTCAGGAGAAATATCAATAATTATAATTATTGCTCATCGTCTTTCTACAGTAGTGAATGCTGATAAAATAATAGTTCTAGAAAATGGATCAATTCTAGAATCTGGTAATTTTGAAGAGTTAATTAAAATAAATGGTAGTTTTAAATCAAAATATGATATGCAAACAAAAGGGGACTAAATGCCTTTTATTTATTTTCAACAAATAATGGTGATATAACTAGCAATGAGAAATAAAAAAATAATGATCACTGGCGCAACTGGTTTCATTGGCTCCCATCTAACAGAGTTCTTTGTTAAACTCGGTTTTAATGTAGTTGCTTTTGATCGTTATAACTCAAATAACGATTGGGGATGGTTAGAAAATTCAAAATATAAAAATGATTTCCAAGTGGTCCTTGGTGATATTAGGGATTATGATTCTCTTTCAAAAGCAATGACCGGTTGTAGTGCAGTTTTCCATTTAGCCGCATTAATAGGTATCCCCTATTCATACATTTCCCCATTGGCTTATATCAGAACGAATGTTGAGGGAACATATAATGTATTGGAATCTGCAAAAAATATAGAGCTTGAGCAAATACTGGTTACATCAACAAGTGAAACGTATGGTACAGCACAATATACTCCCATTGATGAAAANCATCCATTAGTTGGTCAATCTCCATACTCTGCATCCAAAATNGCAGCAGATCAACTTGCGATTAGNTATTATAGATCGTTTGATTTACCAGTNAAACTANTCCGNCCATTCAATACTTATGGACCTCGACANTCTGCCAGAGCCATTATTCCAACTATTATTTCTCAAATCATAAATGGTAAAACCGAAATTGAGTTAGGTAGNCTGACGCCAACAAGAGATCTCACTTTTGTAAAAGATACTTGCGCAGGTTTCGAAGAAATATATAAATCTGACTNTTTATATGGTGAAATAACAAATATTGGAATGAANGCAGAAATCTCAATTGGAGATTTAGCAGAACTAATTGCAAATATAATGAATGTTCAACTATCAATTATATCAATNGATGAACGGATTCGACCGGATAATAGTGAAGTTGAAAGACTCTTCTGTGATAACGCTAAATTATTAAAGCATACTTCATGGAAACCAAATTATACTCTTGAACAGGGTATTNTTGAAGTTGTTGAATGGATGGAAAAATCTGAAAATTTGAATTATTTTAAATCTGATAGATATAATGTATAAAATACTACTTTCGGTTCCTTCTTTAAATGGCAATGAATTGAAATATGTTAAAGAATGTATAGATACGGAATGGGTGTCTTCAGCCGGAGCATATGTTGATNTATTTGAACAAGAAATTGCAAAATATACCAGTTCAAAATATGCAATTGCATGTGTGAACGGAACTGCTGCTTTNCAAGTGGCTCTGCGATTAGCAGGTGTCGAGTCAAACGATGAAGTCATTGTTTCAACGCTAACATTCATTGCTTCTGTAAATGCCATTGCGTATAATAATGCAAAGCCTATTTTTATGGATGCAGATAAATATTATAATATAGATGCAGAGAAAACNATTGAATTCATTAAAAATAAGACAGTTTTTAAAAACGGATTTACTTACAATAAAAAGACGAATAATAAAGTTGCAGCAATAATTCCNGTCCATGTTTGGGGAAACGCTTGTTGGCTTGATGAATTAATTAAATTGTGTGATGAAAGAAATATTGCTGTTGTAGAAGATGCTGCTGAAAGTCTAGGCACTTTTTATAATGCGGGTAGGTTTAAAGGAAAACATACAGGTACAATTGGGAAGCTNGGTTGCCTTTCTTTTAATGGAAATAAAATTATTACAACTGGCGGTGGCGGTATGATTCTAACAAAGGATGAATCATTAGCGGAAAAAATAAAATATCTTACAACCCAAGCAAAGGATGACCCNATTCGATATGTCCATNATGAAATTGGGTATAATTACCGTCTCACAAACATACAAGCTGCCTTGGGCGTTGCGCAATTAGAACAATTGCCATCAATCCTNAAAAGAAAAAAAGAATTATATGATCTTTATNATTTAAAGATTAATAGTATANAGGGTTTGTCATTATCAAAAGTTCCGGATTATGCCAATAACAACCATTGGCTGAATCTGTTGCAAATTGATAGCAAAGTTTATAATCAAGACCGTGAAGTCTTAATGAAAAGNTTAGAGGAAAATGGTATCCAAACCCGTCCTGNATGGGGATTGAACCATGAGCAAAAACCATACAAAAGTTGCCAATATTATAAAATTGGAAAGGCTAAAAAGTTGGTAGGAAATAGCTTGTGTTTACCATCTTCTTCAAACCTTTCGAATGAAAATCTTAATAAGATTGTAAGCGTTTTAAATGGATAAAATTCTATTAATAGGCGAATGGTCTTTTTAAATTTTTATAAATAAGAGCTTTANATGATTAAAGATTTATATCCCCCAAATTACGTAAATGACATTCGGAATATTTTGGGTTATCAAATATATCGGATAACCAAATTAAAGAGTTTGTCAGTTGANAAGCCATTTATCGAGCATATTAGTAAAGATAAAGGATTTGATGTTAAGCAAAACTTTTTGAGTGATGAAAAACTTCAAACCTTANATGAAATCTTCAAACGNAGAATAGACNTAAATTTAAGTGAGTCGAGGATTGTGTTACTTCCAGATGATAAAGATTATAACGAAGTCATAGATATTTTTAGAGTTCAATCGATTGAGAATATATTGCTTCGTAAGCCAGCTATTGAATTTGAGCGNATAAATATTGAAGAAGGAGATGTATATGACCATAATAGAAGGTGGCATACTGATCGATGTGTAGACTGCTATAAAATGTTTTTCTTTTTAAATGATCATTCAANANAAAATGGAACATATGAATANAGTCAGGGATCAAGTCAGATGTCTCTCTTGAGATATTTTTATGAGTATTATGTTAGTCTTAGATATTCTCTCTCTCAGCTTTTACGAGGNAGGCTTGAAACATATTCGATTTTTTTAAGCAAGTTTATGGCAGAANTTGTGCATAAAAAAATAGTCATGGAATATCCAAAGAATACTTTAATTATTTCCAATAATAAAGGCTTTCACNGACGAGGTAGATTGAGCCCTAATACTGTAAGAGAACAAGTAAATTTTGACTTTTATTACAATTAAGATTGGCTGTTATAGTGGACCTTTNATTATTTGGTTTAAGGTTTNTTATGCTAAAAAATGGGTTTAGCAACTAGTTTTGCCTGCCAGAANAAATTGCAGTGACTAGAGATATCTCATCAATATGAGGCTGATCAGGTCTCAATTTACTACCCCTATGTTATGAATTATAGTTAGATGGATTTACATGTGCTGACTACGGGCCGAATATGAAAATGATAAACAAAGAATTACCGAACTATTTAATGCTAAAAAATCAACTTGATGTTGGTCTATTAAATTGTTTATAGATTTTATCTACATGTCAACATATATTGTTTCTTGGTAGAGCTTGTATTATGAGAGCGCTTGTCGATGGATTCCCTAGGGTGTGGCAACACGACGCAATAGCTAATAGTAATTTATCTGTTAAGTATTGGTTAACAAGTAAGCACAATCATAAAATATATGGTGAAAATGATTGTGTATTTCATGATGATGGGTTATCACTATCTGGTAGGCGTGCTCCAGCAGAGGTTAGCTACAGGGAAAAATACTTGCCTGATAAGTTTTATTGTGACAACAAAAATCTAATTGATATTGTTGAAAAGATGTTGAGATTAAGAGTCTACAATTACTCTAAAATTAATAGTTATATTTACAAGGACCAGAGCACACTAAGACGTTTTATCTTTAAGGAAATTTCTTATTGGGATTATGTCTTAAAAAAATACAAAATAGAAATTGTTGTGCATGAGGCTATGCCACACACTCACGATTCTTATATTATTTATTATCTTGCAAAAATAAATAATATAAAAACAATGATATTTCATCGTGCTTCTGATGGTATATCAATGCGATTTTTCCTTGCAGAGTCAATGGATGATTTAACGCCAATTAGAGTTATTGATAGTGATGATCGGAATCGTTCTAAACCAAAAAGAAATGCAGGACCTCCAGTATATAGTGATTATGGGAAAGATAACCCTTGGAATCAGAATGTTTATATCTCTGATGTGTTGAAAGGGATTGCAAAGATTATAAAGAATCCCTTTGTATTTGCTGTAACATTTCCTAAAAAATTCTCAATACTAGTAGAGCGACTCAAATTAGCATTAGTACGATTCATCTATAAATTGGAATACCGTTTTTTGTGTACAGATACACTGCCTAACAAGAAAATAATTTATTTTCCTCTACATGTGCGTCCAGAAGATAGCAGTTACCCTGTTGGCGGCAATTTTGAAGATATAATATATTGCATTGAATACATTCGAGGAAAAATAGATGATGATGTTATTATTGCTATAAAAGAGCACCCAAACCAAAGGTATCTTGATGGGAATATGTACTTCGGTTACTATCGTGAATTAATGAAACATAAAAATATTATTTTACTAGATCAGAAGTTGACCAGCGATGAAATTATAGATAAGTGTAATATCGTAATGACAACAAATGGTCAAACAGGTTGGGAATGCTTGCTTAAAGATAAGCCAGTTGTCTTGTTTGCTACTGCATGGTATACAGATTTTCCCTATGTGTTTTTCGTTGATGATGTAGATGTGATGTCTTTAATTAATGGTGATGTGCATGTTGACAGGGAAAAAGTAGATGAATTCTATAGTACATATTTGTCATCGTCCTACCCAGGTACAACTAACCTGGTAGTCGAGCATGCTTTGGATATATCGATGGAAGATAATATTGCTTCAATTTCTGGAGCGATAAATGAAAAGGTAAGTGAATGGAAAGAGTAACTGTGCAAATTGTGCATGAACCAGCCAACAAAGAGTCAAATTACTGGTTCAAAACGTTCATTACAGAAAATGAACACTATTACGATAATTGGGTGAAACAAACTAATAACTTGGGTGTGATTACATGACCAGTATAGACCCATATGTATAAGTTACATGTGAATAAAGATGCTTTGTGTGCTAATATAAGAAACGCTAAATATTTTTACGAAATATTGATTAATGTCCTCAGTTATACATGTAAACAATGAATAGCAAAATAAAAATCTGTGTGGTAACAGGTACACGAGCAGAGTATGGACTGCTCTATTGGTTGATGAAGGAGATTCAAGCAACTAAAAATCTGGAATTGCAGATTATCGCAACAGGGATGCATCTATCACCAGAATTTGGTCTCACATATCAGCACATAGAGAAAGATGGTTTTACGATTGACGAGAAAGTAGTGATGCTACTTTCCTCTGACAGCGAAGTGGGCATTACTAAATCCATGGGGTTGGCAATGATCGGGTTTGCGGATGCGCTGAGAAGTCTAAAGCCGGATATGATGGTTGTTTTGGGTGATCGGTTTGAAATTTTCTCTGCTGCTAGTGCTGCAACAGTTGCAAAGATACCGATTGCGCATATCCATGGTGGAGAGACAACTGAAGGCGCATTCGATGAAGTGTTTCGCCATTCAATTACCAAAATGTCACACCTGCATTTTACTTCAACAGAGGAGTACCGAAATAGAGTGATTCAGTTAGGAGAACATCCTGATCGTGTGTTTAATTTTGGAGCTATTGGTATTGATAGCATTAAAAGATTGACACTACTGAGTCGCACAGAGTTTGAAGAATCAATAGGTTTTAATCTTGGTAAGAAAAATCTTCTAATCACTTTCCATCCTGTTACGCTTGAGATGGGCACTGCTAAAAAACAATTTGATAATCTATTGTTGGTACTTGATAAAATGCATGATACTAATCTTATTTTTACAAAGGCAAATTCTGATACTGATGGACGTGTCATCAATGAAATGATTGATGATTTTGTTAACGATAGAAAAGCTACAACAGTAGCTTTTACATCACTTGGCCAGATGCGCTATCTTTCAGCAATGCAATATGTGGATGGCGTTGTAGGAAATTCATCTAGCGGGATAATTGAAGTGCCAAGTTTTACGATAGGTACAATTAATATTGGTGACAGACAAAAAGGGAGAATCAAGGGTGTAAGTGTAATTGACACTCCTCCTTCTATTAGCGGCATTAGCAATTCTCTCAGGAAGTTGTACACAAAAGAGTTTCAAGAAAGTATAAAAAATGAAGTCAATCCGTATGGGCAAGGTGGCGTAAGTAAAAAAATAAAAGAAATATTGATTAGCCGTAGTTCTCTAATATCAATAAAGAAAGAATTTTTTAATTTAAAAGGTTAAGGTGAATAGATAATGATTGAAAAAAGAAATACAAAAGCTCTATATAAGCTTCCAGAAGAAGTGCGTTTTTGTAAAAAATGCACAATTTCGAACCAAAGGCCTAGAATTACTTTTGATGAAGATGGTGTGTGTAGTGCGTGTCATTTTAGTGATCATAAAAAGCATGAAATTGATTGGAATGAAAGAGAGAAAGAGTTGCAAGACTTGTGTGATCGTCATAGAAAAAAGAATGGTTCATATGATGTGATTGTTCCATGCAGTGGGGGCAAGGATGGCGGTTTTGTTGCCCATTTGTTGAAATACAAATATGGAATGACTCCATTGACTGTTACATGGTCTCCTCACCTTTATACTGAAATTGGACGCAAAAATTTAGATAGATTTATACGTATAGGAGGATTTGATCATATATTAGGTTCTGTGAATGGTAAAGTACACAGAAAGATGTCTCACCTTGCCTTTTTACATTTGGGAGACAATTTCCAACCATTTATTTATGGTCAA
>PALU01000003.1 GCA_002706585.1 Rickettsiales bacterium | reverse complement strand
AATATGTGGTGACAGACCTTTCTTCAGCCCTAAGCTTATAACGGATTTGATTAAAATAAGTCTTAAAGAAGATTTTGATATTGTAACCACAACCTTTCCAAGAACTTATCCTCCTGGACTAACTTGTGAAAGATTAAAAACAAGCCGACTCACTAAGAACCTTAGTTTAATAACAGAAAAAGAAGACAAAGAGCATCTGACAAGCTTTTTTTATAAAAATTCTGAAAAATTTTACATAAATAATGTCTCTCCAAGGAATAAAATTAATTTTGATGGAATAAATCTTTGCGTAGATAATGACAAAGACTTAGAAAGAGCAAGATGGATTTCAGATCAAATGATTCAAAACAATGATAATTGTTATAATATCGAAGAAATTATTGCTCTAGCTCGGGAATGGGAGGAATATTTCCCTACATTAAATAAGGATTAAATATGATTATTTTAGGAATTCATGATGGGCATAACGCAAGCGCAGCTCTGATAGTTGATGGAAAACTTATTTGTGCAATTGGAGAAGAAAGGCTCTCAAGAGATAAACACCAATATGGATACCCAGCAAAAGCAATAGAAACTGTTCTTAAATTTGGGAATATAAGTCCAAGTGACATTGATAGAGTGGCAATGGCAACACCAACTCTACCACCAGCATATTTCTATACACAAAGGAACTCTACTTTTTCGATTAATGATTATTGGAAAGAGCAGAGGGAATACTGGTACCCAAAGTTATTTGAAAATAAAAATCCCAAATACCTTGATATCTTTTCACACAAAGTTAATAAAGATAATTTCCCATATGATGAAAGTTTAATTAAAGATGAAAAAGATCATGAAGGCATGCTTCAGGCTAGGATAAAACACCTTACTGAAACTTTGAATATAAGTAAGGAAATTGTATCAGTTCATGATCATCATGAAAGTCATGCATATTATGGATATATTTCGTCACCCTACAGAAATGATAATTCACTAGTTTATACAATGGATGGTGGAGGAGATAATGCAAATGGAACAGTATCAATAGGAGAAGCAGGGGAGCCTCTAAATGAAATTTCACGTTCCTCAAATTGTAATATTGGGAGAATGTACAGGTATGCAACACTGCTTTTAGGGATGAGGCCTGCAGATCATGAATATAAGCTTATGGGTCTTGCGGCATATAACAGTGAGAAATATGGGAAGAATGCATATGATGTTTATGCTGAAACATTACAGGTTGACGGGCTTGGCTTTAAATATAAAAATCAAATCAAAGATCATTTCTGGTATTTCAAAGAAAAGCTGGAAGGTCAAAGATTCGATGCAGTTGCATATGGGATTCAAAAAAGGTGTGAAGTATTACTTACTGAATGGGTATCAAATGGTATCAAAGAGACAGGTATAGGAAATATTGTTATGTCAGGTGGAGTAGCTCAAAATATTAAGGCTAATAAGCTCATTGCTGAGTTAGATGGCGTAAATCAAGTGTTCATTCCGCCAGGACCAGGTGATGAGTCAATATCTATAGGAGCAGCTTTCTTAGAGCTTGTTAAAAACGGGATGCAAGTTTCTGATATAAACTCACCATCAGATGGTTATTTTGGTCCTTCTCATTCAGAAGATTCAGTAAAACAAGCAATAGATAAGCATGCAAAGCCTGACTGGAATGTAAGAAAAGTAAAGCCATCTGATGTAGCAGAGCTAATCGCAAATGGCGATGTTGTTTCAAGATTTGGATTGGAGAGCATGGAATTTGGTGCGAGAGCGCTGGGAAATAGATCAATAATTGCTGATCCAAGAAGACCCGATGTAATTCATCATATAAATAAGTTAGTAAAAATGAGAGATTTTTGGATGCCTTTTGCTCCAAGTATTTTAGCTGAAAGAGAAAATGATTATATGATTAATCCAAAGGGGATTGATGGAAGATTCATGGCAGTTGGCTTTGATTCAACAGAGCTTGCTAAGGAACATTTACCCGCAGGACTTCATCCTTTTGATAGATCAGCTAGGCCTCAAATAGTTCACAAAGAAGATAATCCTAGCTACCATGCTCTTATAAAAGCCTTTGAAGACTTAACTGGGGTTGGAGCTCTGATGAATACATCATTCAATATTCATGGTGAACCTATTGTCGGAACACCAGATGATGCATTTGATACTTTTGCAAGATGCGGACTTCATCATCTACTTATTGGAGAATGGTTGATAAGTAAGCCAGCATAATAGTATATTGATTGATTATTAAATGAGTTCTGAATCACTAGTAACAATATATATTCCCTGCAGAAATTATGGGAATTTCTTAACACAATCAGTAGAGAGTGTTTTCAATCAATCTTATACGAATTGGGAGCTTGTAATTATTAATGAAGCTTCTGATGATAACACTTCAGAAATAGCAAAGGGGCTTTGCAAGAGAGAGCCTAAGAAAACAACTTTTATTGACAATAAGAAACCACTTGGACTTCAAAAACTAGCAAACCTTGTTCTAAGTCAGGCTAATGGGAAATACATGATGCGACTTGATGCTGATGATTGGTTAGATGAAAATGCTCTACTTCTTCTTGTCACAAAATTAGAAAGTTCTAGTGATTCGGGCCTTGTATTTGGAAATTATTACTATACCAATCAAGAAGGAAGTGTGATCGGAGTTGAAACCAGCTTTGAAGAAAATGTTGGAGCATCTTTATCAAAGATACCGCCTCATGGAGCATGTACCCTTTTTAGAACTAGAGCCTTAAAAACTGTTGGAGGTTACTCAGAAGATGTAAATGCTCAGGATGGATGGGATCTTTGGTACAAACTTTCAAATAGGATAGGCGCAACAAGCATTCGAACACCAGTTTTTTATTATAGACAGCATAGTGAATCTCTCAGCAAAGATAATGAAAGACTTCTAAATGCAAGGTCGAAAATATTTGAAAATGTTGGAAAAAAACTTGAGGGTGANTATATACCGACTGTTTTNGCAGTAATTCCTGTTAAAGAATCTTATCCAGACTTTGAGGGAGTNCCTTACNTTAAAATAAATGGAGTCTCACTTTTAGANNACTCAATTAAAAATGCTTCTAAATCAAAAAAGNTCACTCAAATAACAGTAATGTCGGAAAGCCAAAAAGTTCTNGACTTTTCAAAAAGTCTTATTGNNGAGGGTAAAGTCTGCAAACACAGNCTGATAAAAAGAGAAAAAATTAAGAAATCAAAAAANATTCCTATCAGNGACTTTATGGCACTTGCGGGNGAGGACTACTTTGAAGAGCATAAAACATATCCTGATATTATTATTTTTCTNAGNATGCATGCNATTAANAGAAAGAAAGATCATATTGAAAAGGCATTAAATGTATTAAGAGTCACAGAAGGAGATAGTGTAGTTTCAGTTGAAGAGGANCGGGAGCCAATGTTCTCATACTCAAAATCAGGCCTTGAATTNATNAATCCCGGTAGATTTCAAGATTTAATTTTTAATGAAGAAAGANTTTATAGATTTAATGGTTGCTTGATTGCAACATGGTGGGAAGTTTTAAAATCTCATAGTTTATTTGGAGAAAAAGTNTCTTTTNTCGAAATGTCTAGGAAAGATAGTATTCAAATAAAAAATAATNCAATTCTTAAAGCTTTTGAGAGCGAAAAAGACTAGATTNTTAAATTGAAGATATTAAAAAAAACTTCATCTATTATTCATCATGCTAATGATCAAGACTGGGAACATATATTTTTTATAGTAAATCCTGTAACAGTAATTTTAGCTAAACTTATAATTGANAAATTTAATATAANTANAAAAAATATAACTATTTATTCCNTNCGCGATACCGATATTTCTTTAATCAAAGGAGAACACAAGCATTTAAAAAAATCATTATTTTATAGNTTATTAATAAAATTAGGNTTAANACCAGTGAGTCAANAAGTGCTCAAGAATTTAAATAAAAAAAACAAACCATTCCTGCTATATTGCAGCTGGTGTTTTCATGAGTCAATTGCNACACCATCAATTAACAGGATGCTTGAATCAAANCTTTCAAAAGGCCATTTTTACATTGAAGAGGGNCAAGCNACATACAGGCCAAGTAANCCNTTTAAAGTATCANAAAAAGTTAGGGAAATACATTCNCATGCTGAAAGTTTTAAACAAATGTATAGAGATGATTCTCATGGATTTATTTCTATTCTTGAAGGAGCATTTCCAGAAGCTCCNNTAGAAAAAAGATTAGTTCTAGACAATTTANATGATTTAAAAGACTTTTATAAACCTAAATTGATAGGCAATAGATATATAGGATTAACTTGTGCACAAAGAAGACTAAAGGATAATGAATGGGAAAATATGTTAAAAAAATTGTTTAAGTCAATGCCGCATGGNGGNCTAATTAAGATTCATCCNAGTTTTTTAATNGACAGCAAAAAAAGAAAAAAAATTATATCGATTTTCTATAAGCTAAAGGAGCAATATAAAAATATTGAATTATGTGATGACAATGTAATTCTGGAGATTGAAATGCTGTTTGAAAAAAAAGAACTAANTGGATCTATAACCTCATTAGAGTTTTATGCTAATAATTTAGGGTCAGATTTTAAGAAAATTGAACTTTTTTAGACTACCAATTAGTCTTGGATTCATAGAAATTAACTTCTATATTTTTATCTAGGGCTCCAATCCTTTCAATCATTTTGTCCAAGTTAACATCATTGTTAGGAACAATCATGAAAGATGCTGTTTTATTAAGTGGACCTTTATTAAACCTAATAAGTTTTAGACTTGAAGAAATTTCCATGATTTCGTCCGCAATCTTCTCAAAGTTTATTGATTCATTTTCCCAAGAAAGAATTAGATTGTATTCATTTTTATTATCAATTTTTCTGTTGGACAGCCAAAGGAAGATCATTCCAAGTATCGCTAAGGTAATTATAGTTGTTAAAAATGTATAGCCAGCTGCATAACCCAAACCAATTGCAATTGATAAAAATAAATATACTAGTTCTTCCGGTTCTTTTATGGGCGTCCTAAATCTAACAATGGACAAAGCTCCAACTAAGCCCAGAGAAAGAGCAAGAGAAGATTTAACAATTAAGATGACAAGAAATACTATAGTTGAAAGAATTGGTATAACTGTCCCAATATGATGCTTACCAGTTAAAGATGTTGAGTATTTAATGTAGAAAAGCCTAGCTATAAAAGACATTAAAACACACATTATAAAGTTAAAAATAACTGAAAAAAGATCTAACTCTGCAAATCCAGAAGAGGAAGTTGCGTTAAGAATTGAGTCAACAGTGTTCATGTTTTTTAACTATAAAAAAATGCTATCATTTCATCTTACAAGTAAAAAATCAAACTGATTTTTTATTATTCGCCTCTTAAGTGCAATGATCAAAAAAAAAGAAAATACAAGAATTTTTATTTTAGTGGTATTTGCTTTAGTTCTCTCTTCATTAAGCGTTTTTAATAGAACTAATATATCTATTTTTTTTCATAATACTTACGAAAGCTTGATGAGCAGAAATCCAGGATTTTCCTCCTCTCGGAATTTAGTTGATAAGGGAGGTAATATTGATGAATTATCAATTATTGATAGGTTACATCCTCTAATTTTGAATGCAAGATCAATATTTCATCATATCTCTAATGATTCAAACAAAAATTTAGACACCATAGAAATTCTCATTAAGTTTAAGAACTATAAAAAAATACTTGATGACAGAGAAAGTTCTTTAAATAGAGGTTTCCTTGAGAGCCCATCTGAAGTAAATGGTCAAATAAAGTTGGGAGAAGAGATTTATGATGCAAAGTTTAGATTAAAAGGAGATTTATATGATCACTGGGTTAGTAATACGAGGCTTAGCCTAAGAATTAAACTCAAAGATGGCAAAACTATTTATGGGATGAATAGTTTCTCTATACAGAAACCAAGATCAAGGCAGCATCCATATGAGCAGACATTCCAACAGGTAATGAGCCAATCTTCTAATCTTTCCCTTAACACTCACTATGCAAAAGTAAACTTAAATGGGCAAGACTGGGGGATAATGAATATCGAGGAGCATTTCTCTAAGGAGTTTTTAGAAAAAAAACAAAGGAAAGAGTCATTAATTTTTAGATTTTCTGATGACAGAAAGTGGAAAAATTATGAAAAAGCCTCTAACAATATCTTTTCTCCATACTTGCTTTCGGATAATAAGCTTCATGGAACTTTTTATAACTCAAAAAAATACCTAGAAAATGATCATTACAGAAAAGTTTTCTCATATATTATGCAAGAAAGACTTTTAGATAATCATGCCCACTTGTACTCAACTCAAGAGCATATGAAGCTTTTTTATGCTTCTTTATTTTGGAATAGCTTTCACCCTCTGGCTGATCATAATTCTAAATATTACTTTAATCCCTATACTCTAAAACTTAGCCCAATATCATCAGATCAAGAAATCTTCACCAGTCTAAAGGAAGGCTTTATTGATTCCGTAAAAAATTATGACTTTAACTTAAACTATAAACAGGTATTTAAATTTTCTTTATTAGAGGAATCATATGATGATTCACTTAAAGAAATTATAAATGGAATGAAAAATGTAGAAATTTATTTAAATGAATTTTCTGAAATCTTTCCTTTAGATGAACCTAAAGATGCATCAATTATTCAGAAAAACCAAGAAATAGTTACAAACAATAAAGATGATCTTTTAGAAAATCTTAAAACCATAAGTGAAAATAAGTATAAGTATTCCAATGATATAGTCATTTCTGATAAGCAAACAAAAGATCTTTTAGATTTTATTCATGTTCGGCATTTTGTAGACGGGAGCCTAGAATTCTTTAATTTACTGCCATTTGAGGTAAAAATTAAAGAAATACTTTTAGATGATCAACCCATTATGATAGAAGAATTTAAGATTCAAGGTTTTGGCAAAGATTTTTACTCATCATCAACAATAATCACTGATTTAAAAGGAATATTTGATAATCGAATTGATGTTATTAGCGTTTTTAAAGGGGAGGAAAGAAAGACCAGAGTATATCCTTCGATGCTAAAAAAGGTATTTAATCCTTTAATGAAAAAAACATCTCAAGATTTAGAATTTCTTAAAGAAGTTAGAGCTAATAATTTTTTTATCAAAAAGGGAGAGTGGCTCGTTGATAGCCCTCTAGTGATTAATGGTGATTTATCTATTGAAGCTGGAACAAGACTTATATTTTCTGAGGATTCCTATTTAATTGTTCAGGGCAGTATTAACTTTAATGGCTCAGAAAATGAGAAAATAGAATTTCTACCAAAAGATAAAAACTGGAAAGGCTTTTATTTAATTTCAGAAAAAGATAAGAAATCCTTTATCAAAAACCTTATGGTCAATAATACTAATGCGACTCAAGTAGGTATCTTAAATCTCACAGGAGGTTTTACAATTTATAATAGCGATATTGTTATAGAGAATCTTTATTTTCAAGATTCAATTGCTGAAGATTCAATTAATATAGTCAATTCTCTAGTAGACATAAATAATTTAAATATCCAAAGGTCTATCTCAGATGGACTCGACTGCGATTTTTGCGAAGGAGATATCAAAAATACCTATGTTGGTCAGATTGGTGGAGATGCTATTGATTTTTCAGGCAGCAATGTTCAGATTCAAAACATAAAAATAAATGATGTTAAAGATAAAGCTATCTCAGTTGGAGAAAACAGCTTTGTAAGAGTATCTGACTGAGAATTTACTAATATCGGAGTAGGTATAGCATCAAAAGATTCAAGTGAGGCATATTTATCCAACTCACAAATTAGAGATTTTGAATTATTTGCTGCGATGACATATCAAAAGAAGATGATTTTTGGGTCTGAGTCTAATCTGTTTTTGATTAATACTGATACATTTGGAGAGAATCCATTTAGGAGTCAAAAAGGGACAAATCTGTTTGTAGATACAGTTAAAATATCTGAAAGCGATTTAAATGTTGAACAAATGTATTCTCAAGGTGTCATGAAGAAATGAATCAAGATTTTAGATATGAAATTAAATTTGTAGCAAATGAAATGAATTTTTCTATATTTAATAAATGGCTATTTTCTGAGACAGACTGCTCGAAAAAATATCCAGATAGACAAATAAATAGTTTATATTTTGATGATAAGAATTTTAGTTGTGTAAGAGATAANCTATCAGGNATAGCNCAGAGAAAAAAATATAGGCTTAGNTGGTATGGCAAGATAGAGCAGGAACTAAGTGANCCAATCTTAGAAGTAAAGATNAAGANTGGAAGACTTGGGTCAAAAAAATATTTTGAAATACCAAATCTTAAGAATAAGATACATAATTTAAAAGTTGGTGAGATTCAAAAATTAGCTTTATCGCAGAACCAAANAAATAAACTTTTTTTAGATAAAGATCTNAATGCGACTTTAATCGTNTCATATTCAAGNNAATATTTCGAAAATAATAATAATATAAGNGTAACGNTTGATAATNATATNANTTTTTCTGATCCATCNAGTGGAAAGCTTATTAAGNATCATGNNCAATTANTNTNTAATAAAAGGATTATTGAATTTAAATTTNGNGTTAACCAAAAAGATTTTGTTTCNAGATTTATAAAAGACTTAAATATTGTTCCATCTAGGCANTCAAAGTATTTATCTGGTCTGGCAATGTTTGGAAAAGTTAACTATTTGTAGCAGCACATAATGATTTTAAATAGAAAAGTTTTTCAAAATATGGCCCTNTATTTTTATGCATTTAGTATTAATTTTGAAAGTATTGATGTTTTAGGAAGAGGTNTTNCGGGGACCTTTTCAATTTCAAGATTGGCAGGAATTCTATATTTGCTTNTTATCCTCCCAAGCTTTTTAATATTTTTTTCTGTNAAAAGAAGTTTTTATTTCCTATGGCCGATGATCGTTTTCATTATTATTTTGACAATAATAAGTATTATTAATATNAATAGTTTCTCTTCTAGGATCTTNGATTTAGCTTTTCTTCTTAACTTTTTTATTTTTATCGGTATGTTAAATCATNCCCAAAAAGANANTTTGGTGCTTGATAAAGCTCTTCTAATATATTCCTTGGGTGCANTTATTCCAGCNATGAGTATNTTTTTAGGTTTTGGTGAATCCACGTTGTATAAGGATGATGTTGTTAGAACGGTTGCGTTTGGAGCAAATTCAAATGACTTAGCCATTAAATTAGCAATNGCAATAATAGTCTTAGGGTCGCATATTATTTTTAATCCATTGAAGNTTACAAAGTTAAGATATTTAGTGTTCCCTTTAATCTTTATATTGTTATTTGCTTTATTATCTACTGCTTCGAGAACTGGTATTTTAGCTTTATTGGCTGCGCCGCTGATTTGGTTTTTTTTGAAAACNATAACATCCGAGAACANGTTTCAAAGTTTTTTAAGTGGTCTTTTTCTTAGNTTTATTATTTTGTTGCCAATAATCTTTATTGCTTTGCAGTCATCTTCTTTGATAAGCAGATTTTCTNTAATTGGAGAGGGAAATTTTGGNGGAAGAGAGGTCCTCTGGNTAGCATATGCAATAATGATTAGTGAGAANTTCTTATTTGGTTACGGCTTATCTGGAACTGATCTGNTAACATTCCAATATTTTGGATATNCAGNTGAAACCCCTCACAATATAATTCTTCAAANCTTAATTTATGCTGGAATACCTGGGTTAATTTTCTTCTTCTTNTTTATTTTTCGAATTTTTAAAGCATGCTACTTAATATTCAGAGATAGAGGCATATTGATGCCATCNCTTTTGGCCAGTCCTTTATTAGGATATTTTATGNTAACTCAATCTATTAGTGAAAAAATTGTATGGATAATGATGGCCTATATTGCNGGGGTTTATTTATTTGGCAAAGTGGAAAAACCTTTAGAGAANTTAAAATGAGAATTTTAATTGTTATTGACACGCTTGCAAGTGGAGGAGCTCAAAAACTTAAGGTAAAGCTTGCCAAAGGGCTCAAAAAGAANGGACANGAAGTAGAATTNTTCATTTACGATACAAACTATCCTTTTTATGAAAAAGAGCTCAAAAAAGCCAACATAAAAATAAATTNTTTTGAAAGAAAATCTNNAGGCTTTTCTTTAGATACTCTTTTTCAATTGAGAAATATAATTAAAGAATCAAAGTTCGAAGTTATTATAAGTTCGCTCCATGCNCCAAGCATTTATGCAGCTTTTGCGAAGCTAGGATTGTCAAAAACTTGTTTAATAGTCTGTGAAGAAAGCTCATCAAATGCACCAATTCCCTTACACAAGAGATTTCTATTTTACTGCTCAACTCTAATTNCTAACTTNATTNTNGTTAATAGTTTTAATGAAGCTAAATTAATAAAAAAAGCCCCTGGCAGAAAACTCAAAACAAAAGTTATTTGGAATGGTTTTGATATTAANGAANTTCAGTATAAAAAAAATAATCGAAATGATTTAAAAAAGATTNTGATAGTAGGAAGACAAGTTTATGCAAAAAATGGGCTTAATTTAATGAAGGGGTTATCTTTATTTGAATCTCGAAATGATTGGCTTCCATCAATAACTTGGATTGGAAGAAGAGATGACGATAAACGGTCATCAAAAGATATCAAATCCATANAGATGCAAAAAAATATGGATTTTTATCTTGATAACAACAATTCATTAAAAGAAAGATGGACATGGATAGAATCAGTTGAAAATATTTATGANTATTATGAATCACATGATGTTTTGATAATCCCAAGTATTTATGAGGGACTTCCTTTAGTTTTATGTGAAGCAATGCTTTCGGGTTGCTTTGTNATAGCTTCATCTGTTTGCGATCATCCCAAGATTATTGGTAAAGACGAAAGAGGAATTTTATGTGATCCATTGTCACATCATTCAATATGTTTTGCTTTAGAAAAGCTAATACAAATTGGGACCCAAAAAAGAATTGATATTACTGAAGAGGCTCGAANTTATGCTGAGAAAAACTTTGATTTTTTAGAGATGTTAAATAAGTATGAATCATTATTTAANCAAAATTGAAATATAATTATTCGATGAAAAAAGCGCAAGTTGGTTTGATAGTNGATGATATGGTCCAAGCATGGAACATACANGANCTTATTCAAAGATCACTATCTTCAGAAATATATGAAATTAAGTGCATAGTAATTCAGAAAATAAAGCCTAAAAAATATAAAAANNTTTTTTTGCTTATACAANATTATTTTTTTAAATTAATATCTTTATTTGAAAGACTTCTAGTGANAAGATTTTTAAGCACTGAAGGTTTTTTTAAAAAATANGATTTAAATTCTTTTGGAATTAACAGTATTGAGGTAACGCCATTAATTTCAGATAGTGGTTTTATATATCGATACTCATCTAATGANCTTCAAGAGATTAAAAAACAAAACCTTGACTTNCTAATAAGAGGCGGATCAGGAATCCTNAAAGGAGAAATATTAAATGTATGCCCAGAAGGCATTATTTCATTCCATCATGGAGATAATGATGTTAATAGAGGGGGGCCTCCAGCATTTTGGGANGTTTATCAGCGAGAAGACTGTACNGGTTTTATTATTCAGATTCTNAATGAAGAGCTTGATGGAGGANAGGTAGTTTTTAAAGGAAATATACCTACAAGTTTTTTTTANACACTTAACAAAGTCANACTTTATAGAAAAGCNAACATCTTCATGCATAANATTTTAGAGGATATGTTTACCAACAAAGAAGCTAGGACCTANAANAAACTCCCATATGATAAGCCTCTATATAAATTACCTAATTTGCGNCAACAAATAAGATATTTGTCCATGACTTTATTTTACATACTAAAAAAAATATTTAGAAAAGTGCTAAAAAAGAGAATTACTTGGAACGTTGCTTATCAATTTACTGATAGTTGGAGGGAAGTATCCTTTAGAAAGTCTAAGATTATAAAAAATCCAACTAATGGATTTATTGCTGACCCATTTTTATTTAAATTTAAGAATAAGAATTTTTGTTTTGTTGAGCAGTATGANTTTAAAACACAGAAAGGTCATATTTCCGTATATGAAATCAACGACNTAGAAGACAAATACATTGGGACTGTTCTTAAGGATAATTTTCATTTTTCATATCCATATATTTTTGAAAANAATGAAGAAATTTATATGTGTCCAGAAACCTCAGAAATGAAAGATATTAGACTCTATAGGTGTTTAGANTTTCCTTTAAAGTGGGAGCTAGAAAAAACTTTAATCAAAGANGTTTCCGCTGTGGATTCAAATATTTTTGAGTTNAATGAAAAGTGGTGGATGCTNACAAATATTGATTCTTCTGATTCCGGAGAGCATTGTTCAGAATTACATTTATTTTATTCAAGTGATCTAAGAGCTAATTGGAAGCCGCACCCCTTGAATCCGATAATTTTTGATTCAAAAACTGCAAGAAANGGAGGCATGATTNTTGAAAATGGTGAATTATTTAGANTTTACCAAAGGCANGGTTGGGATAATTATGGAGAGGGTTTCGGTGTTGCAAAGATAACAAATATAAATGAACATGAATATTCTGAAGAACGATTGTTTGAGGTCGGTGCNGGGGCTTTTGATAAAGCTGTTGGAACTCACACCTTCAANTCAATCAATGGATTGGTGGCGACTGACTTTGTTACATTAAGCAAGAAAGGAAATTAGGAATATTAAAGGCGAATGTTTTAAAATGGTTAGAGTTTTNGTGAGAAAATGGATTTAAAANATAAGAAAATATTTGTTACAGGAGCAGGAGGCTTTATTGGTAGCCATTTATGCTCNAAGCTTTTAGATCATGGGGCAAATGTAACAGCCATGCTTCATTACAATTCCAGAAGTGATTGGTGNAATTTAGAATTCCTNGATAAAGAAAAAAAAGATTCTTTACATGTTGTAAAAGGTAANATTGAAGATTCAAGCTTCATGGATTTAAATACCAAAAATCATGATGCTGTATTTCATCTTGCAGCATTGATAGGTATTCCTTACTCCTANGAAGCTCCCNTAAGCTACGTAAAGACTAATATTCAAGGNACTGTTAATGTTTTGGAGGCNGTAAGAAAAAATAACATAGAACTTGTTATNAATACATCAACTTCAGANACATATGGAACGGCTATATTTTCTCCAATTGATGAATCTCATCCAATGCAAGGACAATCTCCTTATTCNGCAACNAAAATNTCTGCAGATATGCTCTCAGAAAGTTATTTTAATTCATTTGAAACACCTGTAATNACAGTAAGACCCTTCAACACATATGGCCCAAGACAATCTGCCAGAGCAGTTATACCAACAATAATNTCACAGNTGCTTACCAAAGATNAAATCANTCTNGGAGGCCTTTCCCCNATTAGNGATTTTACCTATGTAGATGATACNGCTAGAGGATTTATTTGNGCNGCAAATAANTCAGANANAATNGGAGAAGTNATNAACCTTGGCTTTGGNAAGGGCATTACNATAGAAGATGTTGCAAANTTGATTATGAAGTTAACNGGTATTGAGAAAGATATATNTTGNGANGAATCAAGAGTAAGACCTAAAAATAGNGAAGTNTTTCATCTTATTAGTAANAATGATAAAGCAAAANATCTTATTGGNTGGGAGCCAGAGATATCNCTTGAAGANGGNCTTTCTGAAACAATAGAATTTGTNAAAAAAAATATAGATCTTTTNAAAACAAATTCNTATTCAATNTAAGATGCAAGCNATTATTTTAGCTGGNGGAAAAGGAACAAGACTTCTTCCNCATACTGCNAATCTGCCNAAACCNCTTATGCCNATGGGAGANATGCCAATNTTNGANATTATTGTTATGCAACTTAANAATGCTGGAGCATCATCAATAATAATGGCNGTTGGANATCTCCATCATATGATNGAAGCTCATTTTGGNGATGGATCNGANTTTGGNATCNCAATTTCTTACTCACTTGAAGANAAGCCTCTNGGNACAGCAGGNCCTNTNAACCTTATTTANNAAAAATTAGAAGAAAACTTTATTGTTCTNAATGGCGATCTTTTNACAACCNTNAATTTTGAGANTTTATTTAATGAGCATNTTCGCTCNAATGCATCAGCTACTATAGCTACTTTTAAAAGGACTGTTGATATTGACTTTGGTGTNCTNGAGATAGATTCAGAAAAAANGCTGGTTGAGTATAAAGAAAAACCCACTTTAAANTATCAAGTAAGNATGGGNATCAATGTTTTTAAAAAAAATTCANTTAAGAATNTTTTACNNANTNCTGNATATCTNGATATTCCAGATTTAATGATGGCNTTAAAAAATAATGGNNAAGANGTNTTATGCCATTATGAAGATTGTNAGTGGCTTGATATAGGAAGGATTGATGATTACAGCATCGCAACAAAGATCTTTGAAGAAAATAAAGAAAAGTTTTTNNCAAAAACGAAATGAAAGCGCTTTTAACAGGTGCAAATGGCTTTCTAGGAAAACATCTTATAAATAAACTCAATTCAGAAGGTTGTGAGGTTTACAGTCTGGGTAGAGCCGAAGCTAAAAACACTAATTTTTTTCATTTAGAGTCTCTTGAAGATAAAAAAACAATTGAGAGATGCTTATTAGATATCAAGCCTAATTACCTTTTTCACCTTGCAGGAATAGTTTCTAATGATGAAGATGAGAGCAAAAAAGTTAATACAAATTTTGCAGAAAAACTTTTGAATGCAATAGATAAATGTAGCTTAGCAAATAAGACAAAAGTACTGATGGTAGGTTCTGCATCGGAGTATGGAGATATCAATTGCGAAGATACACCAATAAAGGAAAGCTTTGAACCTAAACCTTTTAATGTATATGGAAAAACAAAACTAGAGCAAACTCGGATTGGCCTTGACTGGAAAAGCAATGAAAAGTTTATAGTATTTGCTAGACCTTTTAATATTATAGGTCCAGGAGTTCCAAAGTTTCTTGCAATAGGAAATTTTATTAATCAAATAAATTCCATAGAAAATGAGGGTGAAATATTTACTGGGAATCTAAATTCTCAAAGAGATTATATCGATGTGGATGATGTTTGCTCTATTTTTTGGGGACTTATTAATTGTAATGAAGCAAATGGAGAGATAATTAATATTTGCTCAGGCAAGGCGAAGAAGGTAAAGGAAATCTTAAATTTTTTGATAGTTTATTCAAATAAAAATATAAGAATAAGAACTGATAAAAGACTTATGCGTAAAAAAGATATACCAATTCATGTTGGAGATAATACTAAATTAAGAACCTTCTTAAAGGATTTTGAATTTACTCCGTGGAGTAGTACGTTAAGTAAATTAATCGATAATAATTTAAAAAAGATTTAAGGATGAAAGATATTAGATTGCTTGTTGTTGGAGGGTTCCCAAGTGATGATGAAAAAATCTTTGGTGGAATAGTCAGGTCTTGCAGGATTTTAGAGAAATCATCTATTTTTGAAGATTTAGATCTAATAAAACTCGATACAACACAGATATCGAATCCAGCTCCAAATTTTCTAATAAGGTTAATTTTTGCATTAAGAAGATTTATGAGATTTTTGGGTATTCTTTTTATAGATAAACCAAATGTAGCATTAATCTTTTGCTCGGATGGTTTTAGCGCAATTAAAAAATCCTTAATGCTGGTCTTTTGTAAAATTTTTAGGTGCAAGACTCTTATTTTCCCTAGAGCTGGCAACCTTATTAAGCAATTCCAAACCAATAAATTTTTA
>PALU01000002.1 GCA_002706585.1 Rickettsiales bacterium | reverse complement strand
TTAGAAATAGATTTTAATAAAATAATTTAAAAATGAAAAAAATAATAATAACAATCATAATCATAACATCAAACATTAATTTATTTTCCCAAAATAATTTTAAAGATCAAGCTTTTGAAATTGGAATAGAAAGTATAGACAGTTTTAGAGATTTCTTAGCAATTAAAAATGATGCTAATTATAAAAGTGAAATGGAACCTCTGATTCAATGGGGTATTGATAACTTTGAAGAATATGGATTTCTAGTTGAAAGACTTGAAACACCTGAGCTACCCCTTCTTCTAGCTACAAAAATAGTTTCAAAAGAGGCTAATACTATTCTAATATATTTACAATTTGATGGACAGCCTGTTGATAATTCAAAATGGAATCAAGAAGATCCATATAAAGCTGTTTTGAAACAAAAAATTGACAACGAATATAAAATAGTTGATTGGAGTACTTTAAATGATGTTAGTTATAATGAGATTCAAGAAAAAGATTTAAGAATTTTTGCCAGATCTGCTTCTGATGCAAAAGGCCCAGTTATGATGATTCTTAATGCATTAGAAATAATGAGAAGAAATGATATAGAACTAAAATACAACATCAAAGTTATAATGGACTTTGAGGAGGAACTAAGTTCTCCTAATCTAGCTGATGCTGTCAGAAAATATTCAAAAAAATTAGAGAGTGATGCTCTACTAATTTTTGATGGACCTAAGCATCCTACAAATCTTCCAACATTAACATTTGGAGCAAGAGGAATTTCAGATATTACACTAATTACATATGGACCAATTGTCCCTCAACACAGTGGCCATTTTGGAAACTACGCACCAAATCCTGTTTTTAGAATGTCTGAGATTATTTCTTCTATGAAAGATGGCAAAGGAAGAGTTACTATACCAGGGTTTTATGATGGTATCAATTTAGATAATGAAATCTTAAAAGTACTAGCAGAAGTACCTGATGACGAGATAAAAATGAAAAATGATATGCAATTTAAAACCCCGGATAATGTAGGTAATAATTATCAAGAATCAATTCAGTATCCATCAATAAATGTTAGAGGTATTGAATCTGGTTGGGTTAGAGAGGAAGTAAGAACAATTGTTCCATCAGAGTGTATTGCTGAGATAGACGTTAGGCTTGTCTTAGAATCTGATCCTGTTTACCTTCATGGACTTATAAAAAATCATATTGAAAAACTTGGATACGTTATCCTGGACAGAAGACCTACAAAAGAAGAAAGATTGAAATATGATAAAATTGTGACATTTATTTCAAGCTTTGATTATGATGCTTTTAGAACAGATTTAGATTCAGATATAGGTATTTGGCTAGTGAATTCATTAACTAAGACATTTGGAATTGACCCTGTTAAAAAAAGAACAAGTGGAGGATCTGTTCCAATCTCTCCGTTTGTAAATACATTGGGTATTCCGGCTGTAACTGTACCTACAGTTAATCAAGATAATAACCAACACAGTCCTAATGAAAATATTAGAATTGACAATTATATAACAGGTATTGAAACTTATTTAGGGATATTAACTGATGAGTTTTAAAGCTTTAATAACATTTTCTTCAATTTGATTAACTGTATTTGCAGAGATTGTATTGTCAAACTTACTACCAGTAATTTTGTTGTAAAGTTCAATGTACCTTTCTGAAACATCCATAACTATCTGATCATTGATTTTAGGAAGTTTTTGACCATCTTTTCCTTGAAAATTATTTTGTATTAACCATTGACGAAAAAATTCTTTAGATAATTGTTTTGGAGCTTCACCTTTATCCATTTTATCGTTATAGGTATCTAGGTAAAAGTATCTAGAGGAATCAGGAGTATGAATCTCATCAATTAAATAAAGATTATTATTAGAATCATATCCAAATTCATATTTTGTATCCACCAAGATTAGTCCTCTTTTTTCTGCTATTTCAGTACCTCTAGTGAACAACTTAAATGTTATATTCTCTATTTCCTCATATTGATCTATTGTCAAAATACCATTTTTAATAATATCATATTTTGATATATCCATATCGTGACCAAATTGTGCTTTTGTGCTTGGAGTAATTATTGGATTATCAAACTTTTGATTTAAGGATAATCCATCTGGCAATTGAACTCCGCAAATACTCCTCGCACCAGAACTATATAATCTTGCAGAGTGTCCACTTAAGTAGCCCCTTATAACCATTTCTACTTTTACAGGTTTAAGTTTCTTTCCAATTGAAACATTTGGATCTGGAGAGGATATTAGCCAGTTTTGTATAATATCCTCAGTCGATTTAAGCATATCTACTGAAATTTGATTTAATACCCGTCCTTTGAAGGGTATTGGTTTCGGCATAATAATATCAAATGCAGATATTCTGTCAGAAGCGACAATTACCAAAATGTCATCCTCCAAAGAGTATACGTCTCTTACTTTACCCTCATATTTAGATATTTGACGAGGAAACTTAAAATCTGTTTTAAAAATAGTGTTCAAAACCTATTTATTTTCAATTTTATTATATGCATCAATAACTTTTTTAACAATCGGATGCCTGATTACGTCTGAATCATCAAGATAAATTATATCAATATGCTTTGTTTTTGAAAGTATTTTAATTGCATCTTTTAATCCAGAATTTACTTTTCTTGGAAGATCTACCTGACCAGGATCTCCGGTGACCATAAACTTAGCATTCATACCCATTCTTGTTAAAAACATTTTCATTTGTGCATTAGTTGTATTCTGGGCTTCATCTAAAATTACAAANGCNTTATCNAATGTTCTNCCNCTCATNAATGCTANAGGAGCAATNTCAATTGTCCTNTCNTCAAGAAATTTCTNNAGNTTNTTNNNAGGGATCATATCNNNTANNGCATCATANANAGGCTGCATNTATGGATCNAGCTTTTCTTTTANATCTCCTGGNANATANCCTAANTTTTCNCCAGCTTCAACTGCAGGTCTTGTTAATATNATTTTTTTNATTTCTTTNTCTTTTANAGCTTTTACNGCCATNGCNACACCNGTNTANGTTTTTCCTGTNCCTGCNGGNCCAATNGCAAANATTAANTCATTATNNANNATNGACTTATGNAGTTTTTTNTGATTNNCNGTTTTNGCTANNATAGGTTTACCNGAAACNCCATGTAAAATTANNGANGGTTTATNACCATTAAATTTTATATTCTTTAACAACNATATCNTTNATNACATCNGGNTCNATATTATTNTAATCTGANTANTANTTTAANAGNGTCCTAAATTTNTTATCAAATAANTTTAATTCNCTNTTTTCNCCAAGNGCTTTNATAGTNTGNCCTCTTTGAACNAGTTTNANTTTAGGAAAACTNGATTTTAANGAATTTAAATTATCTCTTGAGAAAAANTTTTGTNGATCAACATCAGTTAGTTCAAATTCNAGCTCACTCAATAGATTTAATTTAAAAATTTGNNATAGTAGANTATTTNATTCAAATTTACATAAAATTTATAAAGTTTATCTTAATTAATGTCTATCATAACCTTAACTACAGATTATGGAAACAAGGACTATTTTGTTAGTTCGTTAAAAGCAAAAATTGTTTCAGAAATTGAGTCAGGAGAAATAATAGATATATCTCATAATGTTAGTCCATTTAATTTGACAGANGCTGGATATATTCTNGAGGGAGCTTACAGAGAATTTCCAAAAGGAACAATTCATTTGCTTTGTGTAGATTCCGAGCTTACACCGGAAAACAAACATATAGTTATTAAATATCAAGATTCCTTTTTTGTAGGACCTGATAATGGTGTATTCTCATTGATATTTAAAGATATCATACCAGAAGAAATTTTTGAAATTAATTTACACAGTAGCTTTAACTATAAAGTATCTTCTGATAATTTATTTGTGAAAGTAATTGGGCATATTTTAAGATTAGGGCCTTTAAATGTTGTTGGTACAAAAATTAATAAAATTAAAGAGATAACAAATTTAAGACCTATTGTTAATAAAGAACAGAATCAAATTATTGGTAGTGTNATATATATAGACAACTATGGAAATGTTATTACAAATATTACAGAAAAACTATTTAAGGAAATTTCAAAAACAAGATCGTTTACAATTAATGCGAGAAATGTAAAATTCACAAAAATTTATAATAACTATTCTGAAGCAATTGATTTTAGCATAAATAGAAAAGATAGGGAAGAAGATGGAAAGAAAATGGCAATTTTTAATAGTCTTGGTTACTTACAATTGAGTATTTATAAGAGTAATCCTCAAACTGTGGGAAGTGCGAGCACCTTATTTGGTCTAAATTACCGGGATCCAGTAAGTATTTATTTTTAGTGTTTGTATCCAGTAGATAACTTTTATAAGTAATTATAAGAATTATAACATCAATTAAATATATTTGAAAAAAAACATATGAAATTTATTGTTTCATCGTCAATTCTCTATAAAGAACTTCAAACATTAGGGGGTGTGATTAACTCCACAAATACTATTCCCATTCTTGATAATTTTCTATTTGAAGTAGATAATAATAATCTTAAAATAAGTTCATCAGATTTAGAATCTACTATGACATCGGAAATTGATATTGAATCTCAATCAACAGACAGAATAGCAATTTCTGCAAAACTCTTAATAGATATTCTGAAGACTTTCTCTGATCAACCATTAACATTCATAAAGACGGATAATAATACTATTGAAATTAGTGCAAGTAATGGTAAATATTCTTTAGCCTTTTTAGATGGAGATGAGTTTCCCAAGCAAATTGAAATATTAGATGCCAATGAGACAACAATTAAAGGTATTGAACTTGGGGATGCAATAAATTCAACAATTTTTGCCTCAGGAAATGATGATCTAAGGCCTATAATGAGTGGAGTTTTTTTTCAATTTAATAGCGAGTCTCTAAAGTTTGTTGCAACTGACGCTCATAAGTTAGTGAAGTTTGAGACATCTAATTACAATTCTAAGGAGATTTCTGAATTTATTATGCCCAAAAAACCTCTACAAATTCTCAAAGGAATTTTACAAACATATGATTCTGAAATAACCATTCAACACAACGATTCAAATGCAAAATTTATTTTTGGAAAAAGNTCAATTACATGTAGACTTATTGATGGTAAATTTCCCAATTATGAAGCTGTAATTCCAAAAGATAACCCAAATGTTCTTACAATTGACAGAGAGCTTTTTTTAAATTCTGTAAGAAGAGTTAGCATTTTTTCTAATAAAACTACAAATCAAATTAAATTAAAGATTGCAGGATCTCTTCTTAACATAAGTGCTGAAGACTTTGACTATAGTAATAAGGCAGATGAAAATTTAGAATGTGAGTATTCAGGTGATGATATTCAAATTGGCTTTAACTCTAAATTTTTATTCGAAATGTTAAATAATTTAGATTCCGAATCCATAACCCTATCAATGTCACACCCTAATAGAGCTGGTATCATTAGACCAATTGATGAAAAGAGCTCAAAAGGTAAATCAGTAACTATGCTTGTTATGCCAGTTATGTTAAATGATTAATCAACAGACTCCTCTATCCCCTTAGAAGCTTTTTTATAAATTCCTTTTTCTAATTTTTTTCTAATTGATGAAAAAGCATCAAGAGTTTCGTTAATATCATCTTTATTGTGAGATGCTGTAGGAATTAATCTAAGAAGGATTAATCCTTTTGGAATGACTGGATAAACAACAATTGAGCAAAAGATATAATAGTTTTCTCTTAAATCTTTAACTAAGGCCATTGCCTCAGGTATACTTCCTTTTAAATATACAGGTGTTACACAACTTTGAGTCGAACCGATATCAAAACCTCTCTCTTTTAGACCACTTTGAAGTATGTTGACATTTTCCCAAAGTTTCTCTTTAAATTCTGGTCTTGTTTTTATTAATTCAAGTCTTTTAAGAGCACCGACAACTAATTGCATCTGAAGAGACTTTGCAAACATTTGTGATCTCATGTTATATTTTAAAAACTCAATTATTTCAGAATCACCTGCAATAAATGCACCAGTTGAAGCTAGTGATTTTGCAAAAGTTGCGAAGTATACATCAATTTGATCTTGAACACCTTGTTCTTCCCCTGCTCCTGCGCCAGTTTTCCCTAACGTTCCAAAACCGTGAGCATCATCTACAAGAAGTCTGAATTTAAATTTGTCTTTAAGTGCAACTATTTCCTTAAGTTTTCCTTGCTCTCCCCTCATTCCAAAAACTCCCTCNGAGATTACNANTACTCCTCCNCCNGTTTGTTCNGCAAGTTTNGTNGCTCTTTCAAGATTTTTNTCTAAACTNTTCATATCATTATGTTGATATGTAAATCTTTTACCCATATGAAGTCTAACTCCATCTATTATACATGCGTGAGAATCAATATCATAAACAATAATATCATTTTTAGTTACTAAAGTATCTATAGTTGAAAGGATTCCCTGATATCCAAAATTAAGAAGATATGCAGACTCCTTAGAAACAAATTTAGCAAGTTCAGATTCTAATTGTTCATGAAGATTAGTATGACCAGACATCATTCTTGCTCCCATTGGATATGCACTTCCATACATTTCAGAAGCTTTGGCATCAACCTCTCTTACCTCTGGATTATTTGCTAAGCCTAAATAGTCATTTACACTCCATGTTATAACTTCTTTGCCATTAAACATCATTCTGTTTGAAATTGGACCTTCTAGTTTAGGAAAGACAAAATAGCCTTCCGCAATAGATGCCCATTTACCTAGAGGACCTTTATTTTTGTATATTTTATCAAATAAATCTTGCATATATGTTATATATAATTAATTGAATTTTTTTTGGGTTGATAAAAACTGGAATCATAGAAACCTTGATTGTTCATCCATTCATCAGAGTATATTTTACTTAAATACCTTGAACCATGATCAGGAAACACTATTACTACAAAACTTGAATCATCAAATTCATTTTCATCATTTAATATTTTTACAGCTTGAAAAGCTGCACCTGAAGTATATCCAACGAATAGTCCTTCATTTAAAGTTATCTCTCTAGCCATATGAGCACTATCTGAATCAGTAACTTTTACAAACTTATCGATAATTTTAAAATCAGTCGCAGAAGGTACAATGTTTTTACCTAGTCCCTCTATTCTGTATGAGTATATTTCATTTGGATCTATTTCACCAGTTTCATGATATTTTTTTAGAATTGAACCATATGCATCAACACCAATAATTTTTACATCATTATTTTTTTCTTTTAAAAATCTACCTATTCCAGATATGGTACCTCCGGTTCCACTGCAAGCAATTAGGTGAGTTATTTTTCCATTTGTTTGATTCCATATTTCTGGTCCAGTAGTTTGATAGTGAGCTTCAACGTTCAAATCATTAAAATATTGATTAATGTAAACAGAACCTTTAATTTCATTATTCAATCTCTTTGCAACCTCATAATATGACCTTGGATCATCAGATGATACATTTGAAGGACAAACATAAATTTCAGCACCCAGACATTTCATCATATTAATTTTATCTTTAGATGCCTTTGAACTTACAGCTAATATACATTTATATCCTTTTAGTAAAGAAACAAGAGCTAGACTAAAACCTGTATTACCAGATGTGGTTTCGATTATAGTGCTTCCTTTACTTAGTATTCCCTTTTCTTCAGCCTGATTAATAATATGAAGAGCAATTCTATCTTTATTTGAGTGACCAGGGTTAAAACCTTCGAACTTAGTGAAGTATATCCCTTTGAAATTTTTAGTGACCTCATTTAATTTGATTAATGGAGTATTCCCTATTAGCTCTAAAATATTATTATAAGGATTATTATCTGTAGGCATTAGATCATAAAAATAATGCACAAATTTAATTAAAAATTACTAGTAATCACATGAAAAATCTCCAATTGGAGATCCATCTGGAATTTTAGTCTTTTCAATTGGTATATATTGATTAGGGTTATCATAAAAACCATTTATTTTTGCAATTAAGAAATCATTATACTCAGATCTATTTTTCATTAAATAATTCATTAAATTATTGATTCTATAATATATCTTAGATTTAGAAATGTCATTACTTTGCTTATTATTATAGGCCATAAATAAATGATCTAAAAATAAAGATTGGGTATTTTTGTTGATGGAAGCCTCATATTCACTCATTTTCATTCTCTTAAAAACAGAATTCTGAATTTCATTAAGATAGTCTTCAAGAGATAAAATGTTTCTTCCAAACATATTCTGCTGATGAACCCTATTTATTCTTTCTGGATTTAACATGTAAGTAAAGACATGATTAATGATTGCACTTGATGCATTTATATAATCAAATCCAACACCAGTATTTGAAATAAAGTTTTCTCTAGTCCTTGGATTCCTAAAAGATCTAGGGCCTAGAATCTCAATTAAGTTTTGCGGAATGGTTAGACTAGATGGATCAATTACTTTTAGGAGGGAATTTAATGATTTAATCTGCAAATCTCTATCTGCAAATCTTACTTTGTCATTTCTGTCATTTTTTACATAATATAGATAATCTATACCTCCAATAGCCTTTGCTGTTGCTTCAATTTGATATCTATGCAACATGTATATAGGAACCATTATATCTTCAATTCTATCGTAAGGTTCGCCATTTCTTAGGTTATCCAAGTCAAGGTTTATAAGCGCTTGTTTTCTAACTTTTAATAACTTGTCCAGTTCCTTGTATGCAAGATCTCCATTATCCCATAAATGAGAGTATGGATTTGCACTACTAACTGGTCTTGAATCAGAATCACTTATATAGTATAAACCATTTTCAACAGCATCGTCTAAAATTTTATTAAGCTCTTGATCTTCATTTATTGAGTTTGAAAAATCAGAATAAGCATACTGAACACTTACTTTATCCCACTCTCCAATATCTTTTGCATATGCATTATCAATATTTATCTGATTATCTGAATATGAAATTTTTGGATGAGGGTAATCCATTACTGAAACCCTATCATTAGCACTAGAAATAAAATTATGACCAAAACCAAGAGTATGTCCAATTTCATGCGCAGACAATTGTCTAATCCTATCTAAAGAAGTTTCTTTTATTAATTTTTTATTTTCTTCTGTATTAGGATTATCTATTAGCCCACTGAGAATCATATAATCTTGTCTAACTCTTAAGCTTCCTAGACTTACTTGACCTTTTATAATCTCTCCTGTTCTTGGATCAACAATACTAGCTCCATAACTCCACCCTCTGGTTGATCTATGAATCCACTGAATTAGATTATATCTCACATCCATTGGATCAGCATCTTCAGGTAAAGTCTCAATTTTAAAAGCATCTTTATATCCAGCACTTTCAAATGCTTGATTCCACCAATTCCCACCTTCTATGAGGGCAGACTTTACTGGCTCTGGTGTACCATTGTCTATGTAGTAAATAATAGGTTCTATTGGNTCACTTATTACTTGATCAGGATATTTTTTATTTAACCTATGTCTGACTATAAACCTCTGCTCAAGGCTTTCATCAATTGGAGTTGAATAATCAAAAACTATGAAAGGATTACTTCCGCTTCTAGGGTCAAATTTTCTTTTTTTATAATTATTATCAGGAAGTTCAACGAAAGAATGATGTTGATTCACAGTAATATTCGATGGAGTTGGAGTGACGCTCCTAACTAGATTTCCAATAGGATTACCAGTAAAAGTTAAGATTACATCAAATTCAATATTTTTTGGAAAAGATTTTGTTCTATCAAGTTCAATAGCAGACATTGAGTTATTTAAAGAATAATTACCTGAATTAGAATGCCTTAATCTTTGCGCAACACCATGAGCATCATTAATAAGGAGAGGAGTTAAGTCTATTACATAATTATTATTTTTTTCTTCAATTATTTCAAATGAAAATAAGACAGATCTTGCAAAAGCTTCCTCAACAGCCTTATTTTCAAGATAATTATCAGAATTAGATACATACCTGGTATTTGGTTGAATTAATAAAATTTTATTTCCCCTTTTTGTAAAAAAAACTATTCTAGTATTACCTAATTGACCTCTATCTAGACCCAAATCATTGTTTCCAATACCTCTGCTTAATGAGTTTACATATAAAAATTCTTCATCAAGATTATTTACCTCAAGATAAATTTTNCCTAAATTACTACTATAAGAAAAATTCATAAAACCTTTAAAATCAATATTTTGTGAAAATATAAGGTTTGAAAATATTATCGCAATAAATAGTATTTTTTTCATGGTTAATTTTTTAGAAATATAATTTTTTTTTTTGAGATCATATAATTAATTTNAACCATGTTTTCTAAAGAAAATTTAAAAGNAATTAAAAAACGTATTGATACGTTAAGGGGGTTTCTTTGACCTTGAATCTAAAGAGACTATTCTTTCTAATTTAGAAATCAAAGCTTCTGACCCTAGTTTCTGGAAGAATCCTAAAAATGCAGAAAAAATTGTCAAAGAAATTCAACAAATTAAATCCNTAATATCTGAATTTGATNTTTTAATCACNAAGTATGATGATATNACAGTTCTNAGTGAATTTTTCNNNAANAAAGAGATTAGTGAAAATGAGATNAACGNNTCNTATAATNAATTAGAGANTCTNATTGAANACATGGAATTTAAAATGATGCTNAGCAAAAAAGAAGATTCTATGTCTGCAATTCTTCAGATTACTGCNGGAGCAGGNGGAACTGAATCTTGTGATTGGGCTGAAATGCTNTTNAGAATGTANTTNATGTGGGGNGAAAAAAACAATTTTAAAATNAAAGAACTNAATAATCAACCTGGNGATGTNGCTGGAATNAAAACTGCTACNATTCAAATTGATGGNGACTTTGCNTTCGGATGGTTAAAAGGNGAAAATGGTGTTCATAGATTAGTAAGAATATCACCTTTTGANAGTAATGCAAAAAGACACACNTCTTTTGCNTCTNTATATGTATACCCNCTTGTTGATGATTCAATAGAAATTAANATTAACCCTTCTGATNTNNTNTGGGAGACNATGAGGNCNGGNGGAGCTGGNGGTCAAAGTGTNAANAANNTNGANACNGCNGTNAGACTTAANCATAAACCNACNGGAATTACTGTTGAAAACTCAGAAACAAGNTCACAATTAGATAANAANCANAANGCNCTNATGCTTCTNAAATCTCAGCTTTATGAGATTGAGATTCANAAAAACAANGANGAAAGAAAAAAAATTGAAGATTCTAAGAAAAAAATTGAATGGGGNTCNCAAATNAGAAATTATGTNTTACANCCATATAAAATTATAAAGGATGTTAGAACNGGTCATGANTCNGGAAATACTGANGCAGTTCTTAANGGAGANCTTAATGANTTCTTAAAGTCATTTCTTTTAAAAGGAAGTTAATTANAATGGAATATCCTCGTCATTATCTTTATTTGACGGCTCACTAAAGTCACTTAATTTATTATCTGAGTTAAGCTTTGATTGAAATTCAAAAGGAGAATCAAAGCTATCAATATCTTCAAATTTTCCAAGGTTGGCAACAAATTTAAGTTTGATTGAGTCTAAAGCACCGTTTCTATGTTTAGCGACAATAAATTCACCCTGTCCCTCTGAGGGAGTTTTCATATCATCATCCCATTCTGTAATCCCATAATATTCAGGTCTATATAAGAATGATACAATATCAGCATCTTGTTCAATTGCACCTGATTCCCTTAGATCAGAAAGTATAGGTCTTTTAGTACCACCTCTAGTCTCTACTGCCCTTGAAAGCTGAGACAAAGCAATAACTGGAATATTAAGCTCTTTAGCTAAAGCTTTGAGATTCCTAGAAATAGTGGATATTTCTTGTTCACGATTACCAGCTTTAGTTGAAGACCCTAAATTCATCAATTGTAAGTAGTCAATTATTATTAACTTAATACCATGAGAGGAAGCTAACCTTCTGGCTTTAGCTCTTAATTCAAAAATAGTTAAAGCAGCACTGTCATCTATGTAGAGAGGAGCAGATTCAAGATCTGATACTTTAATATTCAATTGTTGCCACTCATGATCAGCAAGTTTACCAGTTCTTAACTTGTCAGAGGATAGGCCTGTTTCAGAGGAGATTAGTCTAGTAATTAATTGAACTGAAGACATTTCAAGAGAAAAGAATGCTACAGGTATCTTTTTTTGAACAGAAACATTTCTTGCCATAGATAGGGCAAGAGCAGTCTTACCCATCCCTGGTCTGGCAGCAACTATTATTAAATCACTTGGCTGCCAACCTGAAGTTAATTTATCTAGCTTATCAAAGCCAGTTGATATACCGCTTAACCCTTCTTGCTTTGATATTTCTTCAATTCTATTTTTTGCCTGGACAACAAGATTTTGCGCAGTCTCAGAAGTACCTTTTATATTATTCTGGGCAATATCATAAAGTTTAGATTCAGCTTCATCTAGTAAGTCGATTACATCTGTACTTTCATTATAAGATTTTTGAATAATTTCATTTGAAATAGTGATTAATTTTCTTTGAATAAACTTTTGCTGAATAATTCTGGAATGATACTCAATGTGAGCAGACGAAGAAACTTTTTGCGATAGATTTATTAAATAAAAGTCACCTCCTATTGTCTCAAAATTCTTATTTTTTTTAAGATCTGCTGACACTGTCAGAAGATCTATTGGTTCAGATTCTCTAAATAACCTTTGAATAGACTCAAAAATAAGTTGATGAGCCTTTTTATAAAATACATCAGGAGAAAGTATATCTATAACCTCATTTACACCTTTTTCATCTATAAGCATTGCTCCTAGAACTGCCTCTTCTAGATCAATTGCCTGAGGAGGAATTCTTCCATTAGATAGGTTTACAATAGATTGATTTTCGTTTTCATATATTTTAAGAGGCTCTCTTTTCTCCATATCGTAAATGTATGGAAAAAGAATTTTTAAAGAGATAAAAAAATTATCTTGTTCTAAATTTCTTTAAACAAATGATTTGTTAATAAGTAGATGATTTTGTTAATAGTGTCTCTATGATCTAAACTTACCAATTTTTGTAAATTTATTTCTTCTTTGATTTATCATTTTCTTTTTAGATAATGATCTAACTTTTTTAGTAAAATAAATTATATTTTCCTTTACAGATTCGTAAGCTTCAAATGGCTCAAAATGAGCTCCACCTAAAGGTTCTTTAATTATTTTATCTATGAGTTTATTTTTGAGCATATCATCTGCAGTTAATTTTAATGCTTCTGCGGCTAATTCCTTGTATTCCCAGCTTCTCCATAGAATAGATGAACAGGACTCTGGTGAAATTACAGAGTACCAGGTATTCTCTAACATTAGAATTTTATCTCCAACACCAATTCCAAGAGCACCACCAGAAGCACCCTCACCAATTACAATACAGATAATAGGTACATTAATATTCATCATCTCATAAATATTTCTTGCTATTGCCTCTCCTTGGCCTCTTTCTTCTGCTTCTAATCCTGGATACGCTCCAGGTGTATCAATTAGAGTAACAATTGGTATATTAAATTTTTCAGCTTTCTTCATTAATCTAAGTGCTTTCCTATACCCTTCTGGATTTGCCATTCCAAAATTTCTATACTGTCGAGTCTTAGTATTATAACCTTTTTGAGTTCCAATAAACATAAAAGATTCATCGCCTATCTTACCAAGTCCTCCAACCATTGCTTTATCATCTTTAACATTTCTGTCACCATGTAATTCTAGGAATGAATCACCACATATGTTATTTATATAGTCAAGAGCGTATGGTCTGTTTGGATGTCTTGAAAGCTGAACTCTTTGCCATGCAGAAAGATTTCCATAAACATCTTTCTTTGTTTCAACTAATTTCTTTTGAAGCAAATTGAATGTCTTGGTAATATCAACATCACTTTCACTCTCTATAGACTTACATTTGTCTATTTGATCTAAAATTTCTTTTACGGGGACTTCAAAGTCTAAAAACTCCACAATAAAAATTTTTATAAATATAGTTTAATTATATAATCATCTAACTGCTTTCCTCAATAAAAATAATGCAATTATCAAAAAGACTAAAAGCACTCCCCATGATGCTAAAGCAGGAGAAAAATTAGACTTTATAACAAGTACACTGAAAATTTTATCAAGAAAAATATATAGAAATCCTAACGCAACACCTATTGCTAAATTAGAACCGGTTCCACCTCTTCTTTTAACTGATGATACGGATATAGCGATTATAGTAAGTATAAAACAAGATAGTGGAATCGTAAATCTTTTATGTCTTACTAAAAGATGAGAATTAATTAATGGAGAGCCTGCTATTTTTTCATACCTAATCAAATTATTTAGTTCAAAAAAATTTAATGTTTCAGCTACATAGTTTAATGGAGCAAGATCCTCAATATCAAAATCAAGGATTGTATCCTTTCTAGTTACCTTCTCAATTATCTCATCATTCTCTAAAATTGATCTTTTTATATAATTTGTTAGTCTAAAAATAGAATCATCCCATCTAATAGTAGATGCGGAAATCTTGTGTTTTAAAATATTTTTATCAAAATTTTCAAGAGTAAAATTCAGACCTCTTTGTCGATTTGGATCATAACTACTAACATAAATGAATTCATTATCATTTATTTGTTTAAATAATCGTGAGGTTTTTCTTTTATCTTCTGATTTAATATTTTCTGAAATAAATTCATTGAAGTTTTTATTAGAATTAGGAACAATAAACATTACTGATATTATAGCAAAAACTACAACAATTGATGCAGATATGAAATATGGCTGAGCAAATCTTTGGAAAGAAATACCAGACGATAATATTGCAGTAATTTCTGTATTATTGGCAATTCTTGAAGTAAACCATATTACAGCAAGAAAAAGGAATACAGGATATAATTGACTTCCAAAATACCAGACAAAGTCGATATAGTAATTAAAGATTAAATCACCTGGTACTTCATTTTCTCTAAACTTATCTATTTTTTCTGCAAAATCAACCATTATTCCTATCGGAACAAATAGGCCAAACATAATAAAAAATGTTCCTAAGTATTTTTTAATTATGTACCTGTCAAGAATTTTCATTAAATCAAAATTAGAAATTAAATAAAACAAAAATGAATTGTTAACTATTTATATGAAATTTATGATAAAAAGGAATTAAAGAATTTTGAAAGTGAAATGTATAATCCTACATTTACGAAAATGATAGAAGATCTAGATAAACTTGTAACTCAAGTTCGTAGAGATATACTTAGAATGGTTCATGCTGTTAATTCTGGACATCCAGGAGGCTCACTAGGATGTGTTGAATTCTTTGTTACTCTTTATAAAAGAATTTTAAATCAAAGTGATTCTAAATCAAAAGACTTATTTATATTATCTAATGGGCACATATCTCCTGTTCTATATAGTATTCTTGCTAGAACTGGCCACTTTAATTTAGATGAGTTAAGCACATTTAGAAAAATTGATTCCAGACTTCAGGGACATCCTACTAATCATGATAATTTACCTGGTATTAATATTTCATCTGGATCACTTGGTCAAGGATTATCTGTTGGTATTGGAATAGGTTTATCAAAAAAATTAAATGACGATAAGTCCCTAGTATATGTTTTAACTGGTGACGGAGAACTTCAAGAAGGTCAAAACTGGGAGGCTTTAATGTTTGGTGCAGCAAAAAAGGTAGACAATATTATTGTTACTGTTGATTTTAATGGTCAACAAATTGATGGATCTACAAAAGATGTTCTAGATATTGGAGATCTTGATAAAAAATTAGAATCATTTGGGTGGGAAGTTCTTAAAATAGATGATGGTAATTCACTTAACGAAGTTTTTGATGTTATTTCATCTGCAAAAGAGAAAACTGGAAATGGCAAGCCAGTTATTATAATTATGAAAACAGTTATGGGGAATGGTGTCGATTTTATGATGCATACTCATAGTTGGCATGGTGTAGCTCCAAATGATGAACAGCTAGAAATTGCACTAAGTCAAAATCCGGAAACTTTAGGAGATTATTAATTATGACAGAATACATAAATCAAGGAAATAATGATACAAGGTCTGGATTTGGAGAAGGACTTACTGAACTTGGTAGGTCAAACAATGATGTTGTTGCTCTCTGCGCAGACTTAACAGGATCACTCAAAATGAATGTATTCGCAAAAGAAAATCCAAATAGATTCTTTCAAACTGGAATTGCAGAAGCAAATATGATCGGTATAGCTGCTGGACTGGCTACAGGAGGAAAAATACCATACACTGGAACCTTTGCAAACTTTTCTACAGGTAGAGTATATGATCAGATAAGACAGTCAGTTGCATATTCAAACAAAAATGTAAAAATATGTGCATCTCATGCTGGAGTTACTCTGGGTGAAGATGGTGCCACGCATCAAATTTTAGAGGATATAGGATTAATGAAGATGCTACCAGGAATGACTGTTATAAACACATGTGATTTTAATCAAACAAAATTAGCTACAATTGAAATTTCAAAGACAGATGGTCCTGTTTATTTAAGATTTGGAAGACCTAAAGTTCCTAATTTCACAAAAATAGAAGAAGGGTTCAATATTGGAAAGGGAATTTTATTAAGAGAGGGTTCTGATGTCACTATTGTAGCTACTGGTCATTTAGTTTGGGAGGCATTAGAGGCATCTAAAGATCTGAAAAAAAATGGAATTAGCTCTGAGGTTATAAATATTCACACAATTAAGCCTTTAGATGAAGATATAATTCTAAACTCTATTTCAAAAACTGGTTGTATAGTTTCAGCAGAAGAGCATAATATATATGGAGGTCTTGGAGAAAGTATTTCAAGGATATTAGCTTTAAATAATCCTACACCACAAGAGTTTGTTGGTACCAATGATACTTTCGGAGAATCTGGTACTCCAAATGAATTAATGAAAAAGTATGGTCTTGACAAAGACTCGATAATTAAAGCCTCAATCAAAGTATTAGAAAGAAAGAAATAGGACTATGAGATTATTATGTTTTCTACTTCTTTTTTCATCTAGTTTGTTTGCTCAAGGTAACCTTGGATTTCAATTTGGTTTAAATGATGATAACTTTGGCTCAATTGAAAATTTTAAAAGTAAAATCGATAATTACGATTTAAATTTGAAAAATTCAACTGGATTTCATTTTGGCTTTTTCACCGAGATTGATTTAATAACATTTTATATAAGGCCTGAGCTAAATTTAATTTTTTCAAAATCAAAAAATGCTGCTGCTTATTCATCTAATGAGGGCATAGATATTGCAGAACATAAGTTTAAATCATCAGAAATTCAATTACCTGTGATTTTTGGTTACAAAATTTTTGGCCCAATAAGTGTTTTTGGAGGACCTTCATTTAAATATAATCTATCAAATTCAAGTAATTTTAACTTAGATGAGATAAAAGATAAGTATACATTAAGTCTTTTACTTGGAACTAGGTTTAAAATAAGATCTGTTAGTGTTGGATTAAGATATGAAAGAGGTTTAAATAATAATGAAGTATCAATAATTAATGCAAATGGAATTGATTTAAATGATGCGAATGTAGATTTGACAACTAACAAGCTTTCACTTAATATTTCATACGATATACCCTATGGATTGTTCAGGAAAAAAAACAAATAGTTAATTATTTGGGTCTAAATAATCGGGGATGCCATCATCGTCACTATCATCGATTATGCCATCTTCATTTTTATCTAATTCGTTTATAGTTAGTATACCATCATTGTCATCATCAGTATCATACATATTCCATAACCTATCACCGTCAGTATCATCTCCAAATGGACTTCCATCGCCATCAATATCTTCCAGGATTGATAACACTCCATCACTATCGTGATCTGCTTTGTTATAAGTCATTAACTTAACAGAGAATACTAAAGGAGAATACTCAGGGATTCCTGGACTGCTACTCTCAAAGTAACCAAGACCAGATGGAAAGAAAAATATACCAACACCGAATGAACTATACACAATTGTCCCATCTGTATTTTCTGAATATATACCTGATTTAAGTTTAGATACACCTTCTCTAAATCCTCGGACAACATTAGTTAAATCAAGCCATACTGGAAAATTTATTTTATCAAATGTATTTCCATTTGTTAGTTTACCTTCATAAGTAACATATACAGAATCAACAATAGAAGGGTTTTCTTTTATTCCATCTCTCGCAATTATATAGTATAAATTATGAGGGACACTTTCTCCATTAGCATCAGGGACATCAATAGATTGAACACTTGCCATATCAAATAATGATAATTCTGTAGAATTTTCCCCAAGGAGTTTAATATCAACATCAATATTGGAGCTGTTATTAAAATCATCATAATTATATGTATGTGTTTGAAGGTACTCTTCAAGTGCTATTTGATCGTCTATAACCTGATCACTATACTCTCTAGCTTCATACTGAGTAATACTTTCATCATCTTTTTTACATTGAATAATCACCAAGGAAATTAATAAGAGTATAAATAATTTTTTCTTCATAATTTAGTGCGAAGATACAATATTACTTTATTTATTGAACAACTAAAATTTTATGAAAAATATTAAAGAAAACATAATATTAAACAATTTTGACATTGAAAAAAAAATTGAAAGAATTAGTCTTCAAATTCTCGAGAATAACAGTAACGAAAAGAAGATTATCTTTTTTGGAATTTCAGATAATGGAATTTTAATAGCAAAAAAAATTATTAATCTCATAAATAAAAATTCAAATCTTGACTTAGAATTCTTTAAAGCATCAATTAAAAAATCTGAGAAGGTTAGTTCAATAGAGTATGATAAAAAATTTGATATAAATAATATTTCAATTCTTATAGTTGACGATATTTCTCAATCTGGAAAAACATTACAATTTGCTATTAGTGATCTATTTAAGTATAATCCAAAGAAGATTCAGACAATTGTATTAGTTAACAGAGATCAAACACTATTTCCAGTTAAAATAGATTACTCAGGGATAAGCTTATCAACCTCAGTAAATGAACATGTAAGTTTTGTTAAGGATAAAAATGACAAAGTAACAATTTATTTAAGCTAGGATATTTTCAATCTGCTTTGATATCTCGAATACTTCAAGATCATCAGTGTTTATTTTTAGTTTAGCTTTTTCATAAAAAAAACTTCTTTCAAAAAGATGTTTCGTTATAAAATCTTTTAATTCAATAGAAGATTTTAAATGAGAGATCAGAGGTCTTTTAGCTTTACCGGCAGTTAATCTTTTATGAAGTTCCTCAACAGAACATTTTAAATAAACTGAAGTTGAATCTGGAGTATTTTGAATAATATTTTGATTATTTTCAAAACATGGAGTGCCACCTCCCAATGATATTATTTTTTTCTCTACTTTATTGGAAAGAAAGCCTAAATATTTATTTTCTAATTTTCTGAAATATACTTCGTTATGGTCATAGAAAATATCTAACACCTTTTTATTCTCTCTTAATTCAATAAAATTATCTAAATCATAAAACTTATAATTTGTAGAATTAGAGAGATGTTTCCCAACTACAGTTTTACCTGAACCCATGTATCCCATAAGAAAAACTGTATTGAGCATATATTAACAAATTTATAATAAAAAAGATAATTGTAGAATGAATATTTCAATGTATATTTGACCTCTTTTTAGACCTGGTAGCTCAGTTGGTAGAGCATCTCCCTTTTAAGGAGAGGGTCCTGGGTTCGAGACCCAGCCAGGTCACTACCCTACTTTTTATTGCCTACGTGGTGAAATTGGTATACACGCTAC
>PALU01000001.1 GCA_002706585.1 Rickettsiales bacterium | reverse complement strand
GTTATCAGAAACAGTTTCAAAAAAATCTAACTGTGATCTTCCAAGAATTAACCGATCTTTAAAATTACTGAGGTAATCTTTGATATCAGATCTAACTTGATTAGGGTAAGTGTCAACAGGAGGTATATATAAGTCATCAAAATTTTGCCACAAAGCATACTTTAAGTTGGTAGTCCAAAAAAACTGATCAGTAAAAATATATTGAGTGTTAAGTTCTGCCATGAAAGCAACTTTTAAGAAATCTTCTCTCCCAGCTATAAATGGTCTTAAGACAAATTCTGGTGAATAATTAAAACTTGGTTTATGTTTTTTTACATATATATTTTCAGATTGTTGATTGCTTTTAGATTTCTTATTTTTTACATCCAAACCAGCTGTTTTATAACTTATAATTATTTCTTCCTGGTCCAGACCAGAATCAATAATTGCTTGATGTATATTTGAATTTAAGTTTTCAAGATTTGAATAAGAATATTCATTTACCTCTAAGTTCACTATATTTTCTGTTTTTTCAATTATGTTTACTCCAATACTATTTTTGTTCAAAATCAATCTTAAGTTTTCATAAGGGTCTGAACTATTTGATTCACGCGCCTTATAAGGTTTAGAAATATATTTAGAAGAGTTGTCTTTTAGAGAAAACTTGAAACCAAAATAATCGCCTCTTTCATAGCTAACACCAAAAGTAAAATTATTGTTAGCAATATACTCTACAGAACTACTGTAATTAGAATCTCTTATGGGGAACCCTTGATCAAATGGCATTTCAGTAGAATCATATTCAAGTTTAAAAAGTAAATTTTCAGATAAGAGATAAGATATTCCACCAAATACCCCCATTTTTTTACCAGAAAAATAATTATCAAAATTTGGTTTTCCTCCTTCGCCAATATCGGAATCTCTAATTGCAAATGAGTCATGTAAATTACTTAAAAAATTTTTATATTGAAAATCTCCACCACTTAGAACACCCCAACCAACACCAAGGTGCATATCCATATTATCAATTCCATAACTGCTTACTATATATTCAGAAGAATAAAGTCCGGTTCCCGCTAAATCATTAAACCCAATAGCAAGTGCAGGAAAAATCCCTTCTCTTTTTAATCTAAACTTTGCGTTAAAACCTTTATCCTTATAATCTTGTGATAAGCCAGAACCATATGGTTTATCCTTTATGCTCGTATAAAAAAACGATCCTTCAAACCAATCATAAGGCATCATAGTAATTGTTACTTTTCTATCTGGACTACCTCTATAGAGAGTTAATGCAGATGAAGACTCATCATAAAATCTTGCTGAGGGGGTATTTATTAGGCCAACAGAACCATGATTATTAACTGTGTTATATCTTAACGAATCTGAAAATAATAAATTCCCAATAAATACTAAGGGAAGTAAAAATCTAATCTTGAATAGCATTAATTGATGCTGCTGCAAAAGCTATATCTGAAATTATTTTAGTTGCTGCACTTAATAATGGAATAGTATTTATTTTCCCAAGATCTCTTGGGACAACTATAGTGTCTCCTGCTTCAATAGATATATTCCCACTAACAAATATATTCTTACTAAATGGAATAGATTCGCCATTTGCTTTAATGATATATATTGAACCTTTATCAGCATAGTCGGTTAAGCCTCCAGCAAGTTTTAAATAAGAATCTAGTGAAGTATTTTTCTTAAAAGAAGTAGTTACAGGGTTAAGAACTTCTCCTGCAACTGATACAGTAGATAGAGTATACGGAACATGTATCATATCTCCTTTTTCGAGGAAAAAATTTGATGCATTGTCACTTCCAGGCAAAAAGTTACCTGTGACTCTTCCAGCTACCTCTATCCCTGAAGTTAATGCCATTAAGCCAGCATAATCAACATCACCTGCAGCCTCAGAATTCAAAGGATTGCTTAAATTAGAAATAAGAGCATCTTTTAATAGTTCCTTTGCATCTTCTAATGCTCTCCTNTCTCTTTCTTTAATGCTCTCTCTGCTTATATAAATACCAGAAACTGATGAATTAACATTAAGGCTTCCAGCAATTTTATATAGATCATCTAATGAAGTGCCNGCATTTACAACATAAGATCCAGGATTCCTTACTTGGCCTGTTATTGTAACTTTAAACGTATTATTTTCTTTTTCTGGAAATGATATAGACGAAATAAGATCTGCATCATAAGTGTTCTTATAGCTCGCTGTTTCAGAAGAGTCATTNAAGGTTACAGTAACTTCTTCTTCTATCAGAGATGAATTTAAGTCAACAAAGTCAAATATTACTTCTGGCTTAATTTTTCCTACAAAAGGCAACTTAAAGCTTTCATTTCCAAANAATATAATTTTTAAATCAGAGGAATTAATTAGGTTCTCATCAAAAAATGTAAACTCTTCATCATTTTCATTAGTAATTAAAAAATTTGAAAAATTCATTATGTCATCTCTTGAAAAAAAAGTAATTTCTGGNTTTTCAAGTAAGACAATATCTCGATAAGTNGAAGTATCTGATAAAGAAAATGATTNATAAGTTATTTTTAAACCTGATTTTGTAGTTTGTTTAATTACAGAATANAAAGGATATATATCAGAAGAGAAATTAATACTAGATAATAATTTTTCTAATTGTTGCCCATTTGTATAATTATAATAACCTTCAGTAACACCATTGCCTGTAACAAAGATGCTTTTTCTTAGAGTCTGCTCCTTNCTTCCAATAAAAAGACTTAATAATTCATTTTTATCAATACTTTGAGATAGCACTACCTTTTCTGTATTGACAATGTTACTACTTACTATNTTTGCGGATATATTCTTTAAGTTCGCTTGCTTTGTAAAACCTAACGAAAAGNTAATTAANTCCTGATAGGTGTCAGTTTCTTTATATTCATAAACCATAGGCCTATGGACTTCTCCATCTATTTGAAAGTAATTAGAAGTAGCATTGACAATTATTGTATCTCCATTAGAGAGATTGACATCTACATTTCTCTTTCCAAAAATTAAGAAATCATATAAATCATAGAACTTTGAATTTCCATATATATCTCTAATTTCTATAGCTCTTAAGCTTGAATTAGAATTAAANCCAGAAGCATATTTAATAGCTTCTGTTAATGAAATAAATGGATTCATTAAATATGTTCCAGGCTTCTTTACATTGCCGATTATTGAAACTTTCTTTGCTGAAGGCTTTTTAACACTTAAATAACTTTCAGTAGTGATATATGAGTTGCTGATAAGTGTTGAAACTTTTTTATTGGCTTNACTGATAGTAAGGCCTAGTATCGATGTTGGCCCAACATCTGGAATTGATATGTTCCCAGATAGATCNACNCGTAGATTATATACTTGGTTAATATTTCCNGTGAGCAGAAGTTCTAACTCATCATTNAACGAAACTTTATAATCTGATTGAAGAGGAATATCTAATATAGGAGCGTTAGTGGTAGATTTAAAATTAAAAAAATCTATTCCGAAAATATTNCTTTCTNAGTCATTGGAATCCTCTGATTCTATAAGGCTATTTGTTGTTTCTATCGACTCTGCTTCATTCTCTTTGGAGAGTCCATNTTCTATTAAGCTTTCATAATCAGTAGCAATATNTCTCAAAGATTCTTGAGAAGAAAGCATCAATGTAGCAAATATTAATATAAAAAATATTAAATATTTCTTGTAAGTTATCATTCGATTATTTTAACACCTTTCGTTCTGGCTAAGGAAACTAGATAATAAACCCATTATACCAATCAATAAAATTTTCCATGCCTCTTTCTAGACTAAATTTTGGCTTATATCCTAGCAATTCACTGGCCTTTAGATTATTAGATGAAGTAGAAGAAACATCCTGAGCATCCTTAGGGACAGATTTAATTATTGCTTTTGTGTTCAATCTATTCTCAATAATTTCAATGAGATCTTTTACTTTTCTTTGCTCTCCTCTTCCAATATTTAAAACCATATTATCAGTCTGATTATAGTTCTTAATAGCTAATTCAATTGCTGAAATAACATCACCAATATATGTAAAATCTCTTAGCATATTGCCATTATTGAACACTGTAATAGGCTCTTTACGCTTGATTCTTTCTGTAAAGATCCAATAAGCCATATCTGGTCTTCCATATTCTCCATAGACTGTAAAAAACCTGAATCCTAATTGAGGTATACCTTTAATATCAAAATAATTTTTAGATAGCATTTCACAAGTTTTTTTTGTTACGCCATATATACTTGATGGACTATCAGTCTTATCAGATTCGTAAGAAGATTCATTGTTATGCTCGCCATAAACAGATGATGAAGACGCATATAATAGTTTGCTGCCTTGATTATGGCAAAACTTAAGAATTTCATTATGGCTAATTAAATTATTTGATAGGTACTCATTTGAAAAAGTAAAAGAATTTCTTACACCAGCATAGGCAGCTAGATGAATAACACAATCATATTGTCCTATTGATTTGTTCTTATTTAGATCTTTAACATCTAAATTAAGATATTGAAAATTATTTAATCTAGACAGTTCAGAAAGCCTAATTTTTTTGATTTCTAAATTGCTGATTTTCGATAAATTATCGATTCCGACGACTTCATAATCAGATTCAACTAGCTTTTTTGCTAGATGCATTCCTATAAAGCCTGCTACGCCAGTAATAAGAATTTTCATTTACTTATATGGTGCCCAGGGCCGGACTTGAACCGGCACGAAGTTTCCTTCGAGGGATTTTAAGTCCCTTGTGTCTACCAATTTCACCACCTGGGCTTTCACTTAAATTTAATATTTTGTTCTTCTTCTCTCTCAGTGATACTAGTGTAACCTGATCTAATATCATTATTTATCTGTTGTATATTTTTTAATAGGTCTAAATTAATTCCTTTATTATCAGCATGTTTAATTAGGGCATCTATATCCTTTGGAAAACAGGCACCCCCATAACCTTTTCTACCATCATGACCTGGTACAGACATATGGCTAGAGCCTACTCTTTTGTCTAAAGCAATAATTTCTGTAAACTCTTCCCAATCCTTTTCTGAATACCCATGAGCCATGAATAACTCATATATTTGATTAAAAAACAAAACTTTTGAAGCCAAAAAAGAATTAACTGTATATTTAACTAAAGATGCCTTTTCAATATCTGTAAATATAAAATCATCAGCCTTACATTCAGAATTTTTTTTGTAAAGTTCGGCAACTTTTTTTGCTGCATCGATCTTACCCCCCAGAATAATAAACTTTGAATCTATAAAATCATCTATAGCATGACGTTCTCGTAAAAACTCTGGATTATATATAATATTTTCAAACTTATTTTTGAATTTATTGAGATTTGCAGGAATAACAGTACTTTTAATTATCAATACTGCTTCAATATTCTCTTTATATATTTCATTTATAACATCTTCAAGAATTTTGCCATCTTGTCCATGATCTCCCATCGGTGTTGGAACACATATAAAAATAAACTCAGGTTCAAATGCTTTAAGATCCTTTATTCCATTACCGTACTTCGGATCAACAATAAATTTATCAACATTCATATTAAAAATAGTGTCAGTGGCTTTGCCTACAAAACCATGTCCTACTATTGCAATTTTTTTACGTTCCACAAGTTTTAGAATTATAATTTAAAAAGTGACCAATTATAAAAGGATAACCCCAAAAACAGAAAATAAATTTCATTCTTTTCTAAGATCAGTAAATGCTTTGATAATTCAGAGCTACTTAGATCAAGAAGGACGTTTGAGTTATGGTTACTTTTTTACAATCTTAAGACCTCTTTTAATAACTCTTTTAATAAGTCTTGTACTTAGGGCATTCTCAAATGACATTAATTTAGCAGATGCTATTAAAATATTTCTTTTTCCTGCAGGATTATTTTTCTTAATAAGAGAGATGATTGCAAAATCAACTTATGCTGACAACAAGAGATTTGTCTTATATCTACCAAATGTAAACTTTTTTTCACTAACTTTTGCAAACTGTATCTCAATTATTCTGATTTATTCACCGATATTTTTTGTATGTATAGGCTTAAGTTTATACTTTGAATATCAATTTAGTTATATCCATTATTTCGAATTGATCTTTCTTGGCTTCTTCCTTGGTATGGCATATCAATTTTTAGCATCTCTAATTATTTTTGAGAATAAATTCTTAATAACTTTACATAGTTATGTTCCAATTTCTTTATTGTTTTTATCTTGTGTATTTTTCCCATTAGAATCAGTTCCTAAAGATTATCATTTTTTCTTTTTATTGAATCCAATGGTGCATATCCTAGAAGAAGTTAGAACGCTTTTTACCCTTCAGAAAGTTGAGGGCATTAATCTNGAATATGTNTATCAATCTATATTGTGGCTCTTTTTATTTCTATTGCCATCATATTATTTCAAAACTACATTTCTTCTNAGGAAGTCGATATGAAATACATNGAAATTGAAAATTTTAGTAANGAATTTAACACTATGCTTGGTGAGAGAAAGCTTGTGTTCGAAGGATGTAACTTTCGTCTAGAAGAAGGTGAATCTGTTGGATTATTGGGTCTNAATGGTACAGGCAAAACGACTTTATGCAATATGATCACAGGTGCAGAATCTATTACAAGAGGGAAAATGACTAAAAATGGTACGACTTCATGGCCTATAGGAATCTACTCATCAATAGTCCCAACTCTAACAGGCAANCAAAATATTTATTTCTTATCTGATCTTCTTGGAGCTAATAAAGAAGAGATCTATGAAATAGTTGTTGAAAATTGTGATTTAGGGGAAGATATAAACTCTAGAGTTGCTACCTATTCATCTGGCATGAGAGCCAAATTAGCTTTTTTCTTATCTCTTAGTTTTAAATTTGATTTTTTTATTTTTGATGAGCTAATATCAGTTGGAGATAGTGTTTTTAGAAAAAAGGCTAATGAGTACTTTAAAAATCTAAAGGACAGTTCTTCTATTATGCTATGCTCTCATAATATAAATACTATTAAAGATAATTGCAGCAAATGCTTCATAATAAATGATAAAAAAATATCTGATAAGTATGATATTGAAGATGGAATAAAGTTTTATGATGAAATTATTGAAAGAAAGCAAAGAGAGAATTAAGTTTTTATTTATACCTGTAATATTTTTTACATCTCTATTCTATAACTACTTAGTATCGCCAAATGAATATACCTCTCAGATGATAATAGCTATAAAGATTGATGAGAATAAGCAGGATGTTGATATCACAAGNCCTCTATTTAATATACCAAGTCAAAATAATGCAGAGATCTACCAAATCAAGGAATATTTGACGTCAAAAAAAGCTTTTCAAGACCTTAATGAACAATTAAATAGCTCNAATATAGATGTTAATATGATCAAGCCTCCAGTATTTGATTTTTTTANAAGAGTTTCCTATTCCACTCCTCGAAGCATTGGACATATAGCCAAGATAATAGTTAATGATCAATCAAAAACGATTGAATTTAGAACTTCAGGATATGACAANTCTATTGGGTACAATATAAATTTAGCGATTATCATCACACTTTATAACTATTACAATCTACAGAATAGACTAAACACAACAATAAGCTCTACTAATAGTCTCTGTGACATATTATCAGTTGTAAATCAAACTGAGCCTAAGAATGAATTCGTTCCTAATGATGCTTCTTTTGAAGTGAATACAGGAACAGAGTTATTAATGAACATTGCTAATGAACAACTAGAGAACTGTAATGTTAAGAATAGTGAGGGAAATAGAAAAGATATAGACAATATCTATCCTTCTAAATTTTTATCAGAATTTGATTCTGATTTAAGGAAAAATCTTTTAGCAAAATTGTATGAAGCAAATATTTCAAAAAACTTTGTAGCTGATAAATTAAAAATAATATCTGAGCCAAATATTCCGGATAAGCCCGATCAAAAAAGGCCAATAATTGATTCTATAGTTGTAACANTAATAATAGCTTTTCTATTTTTTGGTATAAATATAGCTTTAAGACTTAGTAGAGAATATACATAAATTTCACCTATTAATTAAAAAAACTTAGTATATATACAGGGCTGAGTGGCAGAGTGGTTATGCAGCGGACTGCAACTCCGTTAACATCGGTTCGATTCCGTTCTCAGCCTCCATTCAATCATGAAATTTGATAGGGAAGAACTAAAAAAAATTATCATATCTGAGCAATGGGTAAAAGTAGATACTTTGATCTCTTCGTATACAGAAATACCAGANAAAGATTTAGCATATGTNAAATTCAATCATTGGAAGGCGGCTTTGAAATCTTGTGATTATGAAAAAGCAAATATACTTCTTGATGATGCTCTAAATTTTTTTCCNAATAATGCAACACTAAATCGTGCCAAAGGAGATTTTTATTATGATAAAGAAGATTACTCAAAGGCAGAAAAATATTTTAAAGCAGCATTAAATATAGATAATAAAAATCCAATATTCTGGTTAAAGCTTGGTGAAGCTTATTATAAGAATAATAAAAAGAATGATGCTCTTAAATGTATTAGAAAATCTGTTTCTAATGGCATCAAAAAAGACTTATCTTCCACAATAAATGAGATAGAAAGACAAATTAGATCTACTAAAAATGAAGCATCAGATATTTATTATGATGAGGTCTATGCAGAATCAATAAAATATAAAGTAAGTGGTACAGACTCATCACTTATGAAAGTTTGGTTACCTTTAATTAAAATAATTAGTAAGCAAAATTTTGGTCATATTCTGGATTTAGGTTGTGGTCCAGGTCAGTTTGCAGAAGTTGTAAAAAGTAATTTACCTGAAATTAGCTATACAGGAATAGACTTTAGCAAAGAAGCCATAGCACAGGCTAAAAAAAGATGTGTTGGATACAAATTTGATCAAAAGAAATTGCCATTAAAAAAATATGATAAGTATCAACCTTTTGATGTCATCGTATGTACAGAAGTTCTTGAACATATAGAGAAAGATAGAGAACTATTGAAAAGCCTTCCCTTTGATATTCCTATTTTATTGACTGTTCCTAACTTTAACAGTTTTGGCCATCTAAGAACTTTTAAGAGTGAAGACGATATCAAAAATAGGTACAGCTCTATTCTTGAAAAAATTGAAATAAAAAAAATGAAAACAAGCTCTAAGAATATTATCTGGTTAGTAAAATCAATTAGGAAAAAAACTTTGCTAGATAGACTTTGTAAATATTTTTGTTTTAACTAGGAATTATATAAATCGATGAGTTTTCTATACTGTCCATCTTGCGAAAACTCTTCTATGAAATCTTTTTGCTCCTGTTCAGAATATATATACTGATTCTTATTATCAGTAACCTTTTTAATTTTTACAGCTATATCAAATTCATTTCCTGCTATGAAAACTTCTCCACGTTTTCGCTCCTTAACAAACATTGATGCGCTTATAGTGCTACTACAGACTATTGGTACATTAGCTATACTAGACTCAAATAATTTATTTGGCATTGAAAAGTCTGTAGATTTTGAAACTGGCAGTGTTGTGACAAGCGAATAATCAAAGTAAGAAATGAATTCGCATAGATTTGTTTCTAATGAATCAAAGAAGAAGACTCTTTCACCCAAGTCAAACCTATCTATCAGTGCATGCACTCGACTCAAAAATGATTTGTTATTTCTTGGGCCTACAAGTGCTAAAGCATGATCGGGTAACATTTCTAATGATCTCAATGCTGTTTCTATTCCCCTTCCAACAGTTAAATTACCAACATGAATCCCAACTGCTTCAAAGTTTCTGAAGACGTCAATTATGTTTTTAAATTTAACCTCAAGTTCAGTTGAATTTCTAAACCTATTAGAAGCTTCCAGCATAGATTTAAAAGTCTCATTATCATCCCTTAACAAATCATTTGATAAAGTCTGTTTTTTAAATCTTATTTCAAATTCTGGATCATTTAAATTTTGATTATCTTCAATTTGCTTATCTAATGCACCACTTGGCAGTTGTGTTTTTTTCGTCAATGTCTGCAAGCTCTTTGCTAAATCAAAATAATTGTTTTTGAGGCAATCTTGGACTAAATTATCGATATCTAAATCATCAAGGTTTTCAAATTTATTCTCAGCTGCATTACTTAATCTATATATCAGCTTATCGTCAATTAATGTAGCTTTCTTATTATCATCTACTAGATCATTAATGAGATTAGAAGAAGGGATATTGTAAATAATTGATGGTTTTTCTGAGAGATTGTAAATTTCTTTTAGATTTTCAGCAATTTCATTGCTAACTGTTACAACTGAATCTACTTTTTTAATAAATTTTTTTTCATGTGATCTAATGAAAGAGTTAGTAAGTTCATCTGCTGGAGGATTTTTATTCTGCTCAAATTCATGTGAATCAAAAATAACTTTACATCCTAATTTTTCTTTTGCTCTAATGCCAGTTTTCAAAGTTTCTAAGTCATGACAATGAACAATATCAGGAGAGTATTCAATTAAGAAATCATATGCTGTTTTAAAAAAACCTCTTTCTATCCTTTTCATTGCAGTAGCTCTTACAGATTTATGTTTAAAAATTTTTAAACGATTTAATATTTGAGATAAAGATACTACTAAGTTTGATAAAAGGTCTCCAAAAAAAGAGGGTATTTGTTTATATAGCCGATCTTTTGGGGCACTAAAAATTGTAAATTTTGGATAAACCCTCGTATATTCAACGCCATTTATCGTTTCATTAGGACTTACCCCATTTTCCCACATTGCTAGTACTCTTACTTTAAATCCATTTTTGACTCCTGCTTCTGCAGCTTTAATTACCCTCCAGTCAGGATTACATGAGTTCTTTACTAAATGAGCTATTTTTTTCATAAGATGACTATAATAGAGTTAAAAGAAAAATATGTCTAAGAATAAAATATACATACATGAAACAGCATTGGTCGAGAACCCCCTTAATATAGGCACTGGCAGTAAAGTATGGCATTGGACCCATATATGCAAAGAGGCAAAAATAGGCAAAAATTGCTCTTTTGGTCAAAATGTCTATGTCGCTAATAATGTTGATATTGGCAACAATGTCAAAGTACAAAATAATGTTTCTATATATGATGAAGTGTCATTAGGAGATAATGTGTTCTGTGGTCCAAGTATGGTATTTACAAATGTAGTGAATCCAAGATCAGTAATTGAAAGAAAGGAAGAATACAAGAAGACAATAGTTTCTGAGGGAGTATCTTTTGGTGCAAATTGCACAATAATATGCGGTATTGAAGTAGGTAGTTATTCTTTTATTGCTGCAGGAGCTGTAGTTAATAAAAATGTTAAGCCTTATGAACTTATGGCTGGAGTACCTGCTAAAAGAATAGGCTGGATCTCAGAATATGGAGAGACAATGAAATTTGATTCAAAAGGTCTTTTCATATGTGATCATACTGGAGATAAGTATATTTTAGAAAACGACTTAGTGTCGAAAATTCAGCAATAATTTAATTTTTTCTCTTAATTTTTTTACTTCAAGTACACTTGAGTTTTTTTGCTTAATATTTTCTTTATTAATCATAGCGATATCCCTTATCTGGCCTTCACTTAGACTGGCTAACTCTACAAATGAGATGCATAAATCTTCAGGAGAATTCTTTTCATTATAGATTCCTGCATAAGTTCCAAATTTTATACCACTAACTATTAAAGGGATGCCAGCTGACATATAATCAATTGCCTTATTGAGTGATATTCCATATTTATAAACTTTAGCCTCTTTTAACGAAATGATGCCTGCACTATATTTAGATAATTTTTTTATTAGATCTCCTCTGCAATAATAGTTTCTATCAAATTTGATATTTAATTTATGTTTCTCACTATATTCTTGTATAGTTTCATTTTTTAATACTCCAATTACTGTAAGACTAGCTTTTATTTCCTTATGCTTTTCTTGCAAAATTTTAAAAGCTTGGACGATAGTAAATAGATTATCTTTATCTTTTGTAGTGCCTGAATAAACTAAATCTATTTCTTTTGAAGAATTATCAGCCTGATGCTGCAAATATTCGTCTTCTATAAGTTGAGGGCAATAATATACATTATTAGATGAATCTTTGCCCAGCAGATCTTTATAGAATTCTTTAAAGTTTGGCATTGTGTAAATAATTAGATCTGAATGTTCTAAAAGATATTTTTCAATACTTCTTGATATTAAAAATGCCGGATTATATCTTCTAATATTGGTAAGACTTAATACTGATTCTGACCAAATATCTCTTACTTCAAAAATAAATTTTTTATTACTTAGTCTTGATTTTATATAAGCAAAAAAACAGGCAAGAATATTAGGAGTGCTAGAGATTATTACATCTGCGTTAAATTTTTTTTGGAAAAATAGTTTTAGTGAAAATTCAATATAGCAGAACATCCGTTCTAAAGTGCCTATATTTCTAAAATTAGATTTTAATGTTTTAAAGATGACCTCGGAATTATTATCATTTTTGTATTTCTCACCATTTAAATAATTCCTATCAGCATTCACTACTCTGACTTCATCGCCAAACTCTTGTAACTTTTTAGCAATTACATAGTGTCTATCAAGCCCAATATCACCTGGCTTAGATGCAAATTGATTAACTATTAGTATTTTCAATTAATAAGTCCGAATATATTTTATTTAATTTTTTTTCTTCGTTTGACCATGTATAACTTAATGAAAGGAAATGTT